>JAKEFK010000334.1 GCA_022616075.1 bacterium | reverse complement strand
TCTGCGGTTCGGAGTTCCTTTGTTCGATATTCTGCGGTTTAATATCCTTTTGCGAAAATCCTTCTAAAAAAACAAGAAGTTCAACGTCAGTAGTACGAGCCGTGAGCTTGCCCTTGATCAGTATGTTAATCTGAAATTCTGCCGATGGTAATTACGTTCGAGTCTCGCAAGAAGAGTTATCCAGCCTACCTCTTCGTTTTCACTTATGCTATTGCCGCTCTGGTCTTTAAAGATCGCTGGCAGTATTTGATGGGCCTCGTTCTGGCGCTGGTGTTGTTCCTTGGCTCCTATGGCCTGGGAAAACGTCTTTCCTTTTTTATCTTCAAAACACCCGATCAGTCGCTGTATTTTCCGATCGGATTGGGATGCGCGTTGATTCTTACTTTCTTTGCCGCATCATTCTCTACGGTTCGATCCATTTTTTATGTGATTTGGGGTTGTCTGGCACTTCTCTCTGCTTTCGAATTGCCGGTTCTTGCTTACCGGATCAACAGGAATTATTTTTGGGCAACACCTTTGATCCTTCTTGGATTCTGGTCCAGCTTTTCACCTTCTTTGAATCCTATCACTCTCGAATATTATCTGGGACTTCCGCATCACTACCTGGCAATCGGCAAAATCCTCACTTTGCCTGAGAACCTCTATTCCTCTCTTCCTCCCTTTGGATCTGCACTGACCCTTCTGTTTTCCGCAGTTGGTGTTGATATTGGCGTGAAAGTATTCACTCTGCTGCTTTATTTTCAAATCATTTCTATCATAGTTTCTCTTTTGCGCTGGTTCATTACAGAACCGGTTTTCGCGGGCGGAAATGGCAAGGATCACGATTATCAAACGGATTTGATGTTCATGACACGAATGGAATTGCTGGTCATTCCTATGTTGCTGGCGCCAGTTGTTTTTGCAGTATTTCATCAGCAGACACATGATCTTTTGATGGCGCTGTTTTTTTGCGCAGCGATCGCTTCTCTGATCAAGGAATATGACTCGATGACAACGCTAAAAATCTGGAACATCGGGTTGCTTCTGGCTTTTGCGCTCTGGACCAAATATGCCGCATTTTTTTACATACCCTGGATCGCGCTGTTATGGTTCGGCTTGTCCGGATGGAAATTTACCAGGGAGAATTGGAAAGCATTTGGGCTCATCGTTGCAACGACATTTCTCTTCTGGCTCGCGGTTCCGGTTCGAAACGGAATGCAATACAAAGATCCATTTTATCCGGCGCTATCCGGAATTTTTGGGGAGGGCAGTTGGACTCCCGCTCAATCCGTTTATTTTGTAAGCGAAGTCATGAGCCCGGGCGGGGGCCTCATGAATGCTCTATCTCGATTCGTTGCTCTGGTGTTTGATCCGCAAGGGATCGGGTTGGTCCTGCTTCTATCTGTCGGGGTCTATCCTTTTTCCCGAAAGCTGCGAGTTGTGAACCACCTGTTGTTTTATGGTCTTGCCTGTTACATCACCTGGTTTTTTGTCTACAAGAATTTCCCGCAATTTCTTGGTGTTTATCTCGTTTTGTTTCCGGTTTGCTATTTTGCTTTTCGATATCTGTACATCCGCTGGCCAAAACAGATTTGGATGGTTTGGGCAGCTTGCGTGATCGCAACGGCCGTTCCACTCCTTCAGTTTTTTAAGGGAGCAGATCCCTCATCTTCATTTCTCATTTCACCTTTGCAAACCCAGAAAGAGTTTTTGACAGCTCACCTGGATTACTATCCGATTGTAATGAAACTGAATGCTGACGAATCGGTTCGCGGTGATATTCTATTGCTCGGCGAGAACAGAGTTGCTTATTACAAGCAGCCTGTGATTGTTGGAAGTCGCTATGATTCCACTGCAGTGCTGGATGACCTTCGCAAGGCCACCAGCCCTGAGGAACTTTTCCGGCGCATTCGCAGACAGGGGATTCGTTACGTGGTTTACGATGAACAGCGATTTCATCAAATGTATGGACCGATGGGAGTTTTCCGCCTGACAGAAACACAGATCATGAATCTACAAAATATGCTGGCAAAATATTCCAACTTGCGGCTGCAGAGCGGACAAATCCGGCTCCATGAACTCTCTGATTCACTCATCTGGTAACGTGCAACAACTCGAGCTTTTTGCGCCGCAAACTCTGCAAGCGAGCAATTACGATCTCCGCCGTCTCTTTGAGTTTTTGAATAGAAAATATTGGCAAGGCCGTCTGCCTTATTTTCGATGCGAATGGTCCAATCGAATGATTACAACCTGGGGCGCCTGCTATCGTGGAAGGCAACTGATTCGCATCAGCAGCATTTTTAAAGATCGTCCCATGGATGAAATTCTTGCCCT
Source organism: bacterium (assembly GCA_022616075.1). Taxonomy (NCBI): domain Bacteria; species bacterium. Next base: position 25,227 of record JAKEFK010000334.1, on the reverse strand, counting down.
GCTCAGTCACGAAATGATTCACATTCGCTATGCAGGGCACGGAAAAAGATTCCGGCAGGAATTGAAGCGAATCGGCCTCGAAGGAGATGTGCAGCGCCATTTTCCGGATCTTGTTAAGCGGACTCATTCGTTGCGCCGGGACTTCCGCTATACGTACGCCTGTTCCCGATGCGGAATTCAAATCCGCCGCCGCAGAAGGATTCACGGCAATTGCGCCGCCTGTCACGAACGCGGCATCCGCTCCAAATTCAGGCTGATTTAACGAAGTAGCGCGGACGTCCTCGTCTGCGTGAGCTTGCAGGCGAGACCCCCGCGCTACTTTGCTACAATCTTATTCCTCTTGGATGGGCACTTCGTGGGCAAGTTCGCAACGGCTGCAGGAAGATTCACGGTTGTCGCAGAAATCGTAAAAGAAGTGATGTAAAGCTTGTTGGCGGTGGGCTGTCCGGATCAAGGTCTTTGCGCGATCCGTAACTCCAAACAACCTGTGCTTCATCAAGCGCGTGATGCTGTTTTCGCAGAGAAGCGGATGATGACGATAAATTTGATGCAAAAGCGCTTCGAGTCTGTTGTCGCCGTTCATTTCGGACAACGCAAGCAGGCAGGGAAGCACAACATTCACAACAAGGATTTTGCTTCGCTCCTTTCCAATCAATCGTTTGGGCGCGGAAAACTTGTTCCCGTCAAATTGAAAATGATAGGACCAGTAAATGTGAATCGGTTTTGAAAAAAGCTCCAGCCAGCTTTGAAGAATCTGTCGCGCCTTAGGCGGGTCACTTTGAGGTTGCAAAGGTTGCAACAGAAGTGAGAGGAGGGAACGTCCGAAGTAGTGAAAGAAAGCGGCAATGGCAGTAAGACGCCGCGCAGGAAAATTTGCAGGTCGGGTGCTGGAAGGATACCAGCAGAAACCGACCAGTCGCTTTTCCAGAAATCGGGATTCCGCGCGCTTCCAGTAACGCCGGATCTCTTCCATGTAATGGTTGGTTTCCGCATCGAATTCTGTCTGCGAAATGTCCTGCAAAAGTCCCGCGGTTCCCAGTAATACTGCAGCCATCGAATCGATTCCCCTGCGCGTGGATTGGTCGTATTGAATCAAATCCTCCAGGGGAACACGCCTGGCAAGCTCCCGAAATGCGTAACGCGATTGTTTGTAACCCATTCCTTCCATGATTCCTTCGTAGAACGTTTGAAGGAAACCGCCGCTCTGGATGCGCTGAAGAAAGTCCTCCTTCTTCCGCCTCATCCGTAGATCGCCCGCAGAGTCGAGAATCCTGAGCAGGGATTCTTCCTCCTGCTCTTCCAGGAATTTTCTGCAAAGGCGGACATTTACCTCCGGCCCGAAGGGGAATTGATAGATGGGAATCTTCTGTTGCAGCAGCCGCAGCTCTTCCAGCAAAGAATCTTTCATTTCCAGCTGAAGAACGGATTCTCCGTTTTGTTTCGTGCATAGTCTTTGCGATTTGTATAGTACGACATGCATAACAACGCCGTTGTACCGGGCATCGTGATGATGGCCGTGATGGTACCAGTCTTCGCTATTCAGGTGTATTTCCACATCGCCGCACAACCGTTGACCGTTGAGAAACATTTCGGCGTTACGGAAGTCCGGTCCGGCCTCCAGGTTCCACCAGCCGGGCGAAGAAATTAACAGGGTCTGGCCTTCTACATTCAATGTTTTTCTAAAAAGCTGTTCGGACCAGATACAGTGCAGCAGGCGTTCGAGCACTTTCTGGCGCTCGGGGTAATTTGCGCGGGGTTCTTTCAGCAGGTAAATCTCCATCTTTTGCCTCCTATCTCACCGCAGAGTACGCAGAGAACGCTGAGAAGGAATCAAAAAACTTATTCCTAACTCTGCGCTCTCAGCGCTCTCTGCGGTGAATCTTTTGGCAAATGATGGAAGAGATCAGTGGACCTGAAGTTCCAAATAGGCTGGCGTGCTTCCGCAGCTTTCAAACCACTCGATGCCTTCGCACACCATGTCGAGCTTCAACCAGTAGCTGCCTTTATTTTCCGGCGCTTTTGCGCGAATGTCAAAGACGGCGCTTTCATTTGCTGCAAGAGGCTCCGGAAGAAAAAGACGCGCAAAATCGCGATTCAGCAATCTTTTGTCAGCGTCCAGCAGCTGAATTCCCAGCGTGATATGTCTCCGGTTTTTCTGGGAAGTATTTTTCCAAACGGCGCCTCCGGTATTCTGAACTTCCGCAGCACAATAAAAAGGCTCGCCTGTTTTGGCCCGCCACAAACGGCCTTTCGGTTTAATAGTAGCATGCAATGTTTTCTGTGGCATAGCATTTCCCAGCGCGCTCCAGATTTCGTGACGAATATTTTCGTATTCCGGGCGTCCGGCCACAAAACGCTCCGATGCGCTGTTTTCCGGATGATCTGTTATTTCCCAGCAAAGTTTGTCGATATCGATCTCCGCGGCAAGACTGCGCGCGAGATTCATCTCCTCATCGCTGTCATTCCAGCGAAACAAAATATATCGCCAGTTGATGAAGGGAGTTTCACTCTGTTGCTCTTTTTTGACTTCTACGAGCCGCTTCATGATCCGCAAAACTTTTTCGAAATCGCCACCCCTTCTGTATTTTTGATAGCTCTCCTGGCGCGCTCCATCCACAGAAAAAGTGATTTCATCGATTCCTGAACGAACCAGCCGCTGAAGTTTTTCTTCAGTGTTCAAGAGAAGGCCATTGGTGCTGCAGAAAAGATAGATTTGTGGATGGCGTGTTTTGGCATAAGCAATCATGTCGATCGCTTTAGGATGAATAAAACTTTCACCGTAATTAAAAAAATCGATACGAAAAAGGTTGGAGCCAATTTCGTCGATGACTCTTGTATACACTTTGTAATCCAGCAATCGATTATGCCGCGTGAAATGGATCCCGTTTTCGTGATTGCAGCAGGCTTCGTAGCAGGAAAGATTACAGGAAATGCACGGTTCAACGAACAACCGCCGCGGGAGGTAAGAGAGATTTACTTCGTCTGGCGGTTTCGGCCCTGATTTCGGCACGACCTGAATCAAATTGCAATGTGTGCAAAGGTGCGGGTTGTTGGTATGAAAGCCTCTGCGGAGTTCTTGAAATACGCGACCATTCCATATTTCGGCAATACTCTGGATTGCGGCATTGCCTGCGGGTCGCTTTTTAAAAGGATCGGCACAACCGCAAACGATGGTTCCATCAGACATCAACACAACCGTTTCCCATGGCCAGGTGCAATAAAACCGCTGGTCCGGTTGCAGCGTTATCTGTTGAGGATCGGCGATTCCTATCATGGCGCGTTTGCATCAATCAGTTCACTTGCGGTTACGAAACGATAACCCCTTTGACGAAATGTCTTGATAATTTCCGGCAGCCACTGATCGAGCAGGTCTCCGGACGCGCGCTTACTTCCCAGCTGCATGCGGATGATCGCGCCATTTGCCTGTTCCACTTCATTCTGACCAAAACTCACCAGTCGATCTTTGATCAAGAGGGCAGGGAAATAACCAGGAAAATCTGCATTGGTCACCCAATCCAGGCCATCCATGTTTTGATTCGTCGCGGCGTTTGCGGTCCATGCAACGTGAACGAATCCCAATTCCGCAGCCCACTTTCGGAATTCAACGTTGTGTTCGCCGGACGGAGCGCGCCAGAGGCGCGCCATTCGTTTTCCCGTAACGGCATGAAATATTTCCTCGGTTTTGCGCAACTGATTTTGCAATTCCCCTCTGTTTATCGAAGTGGGGGCGGTTACCTGAATTCCCGCTTCGTGTTTCTGGGCGAGCTCTCGCGTAAAGTCCGGGTACTTCTCGATAAATTCCCCGGTTAAGAATACAGTGCTGTGAATCTTTGTTTCCTCCAGGGTTTTGAGGATGGCCGCGCAGGAATTGGCTTCGAAGCCTCCCTCGAAAGTCATCACAAGCTCCCGCCGGTCCAAATTGCCACGCGAAATATTATCGGAAGAATTCTGAAAGAATGGGGAATTCTCTGCCGGTGCGCGCTTGGAATCCTGATTAAAAATCATGATTGCCGATGACGAATCGGAGGAACCGTTATTTGCATAAAAGCGTGTTTGGAGAACGTTGGCATGCTTGGTTAAAGGCACCTGCGCGAAACGATAGTGTCCTTCGCGGGCAACGGTGTTATCTATCAAAGTACCGTTGAGATAAATCGCCACCACAGAATTACTCGGCGCGCGCCCTTCGACCTGTATGGTCTGCGAAAGGCACTTCGTTCCATTTAACGGCCTGCTGATCATGATTTCTTCCGTTGGTTTCTCCTGCATATCCACGGGCAGGGAGGGTGCAATTTGTGTGAGATTCGGTTTTACTTGCAGATCGCCTCCGCTGTAGAACGCGTCCGCAAGTAGTGCAAAGTAAACGAATCCACTGAGCAGCAGGATCAGCGTCGCATACATCGCGAAATGTCTGTAAGCGCTTCTGCCCTTTCCGTTAAGCGCATTTATATATGCCTCATAACATGCATTTCCGCAAAACAGATGATGGTCAATTTTTACCTGACAACTCTGACAGATCAGTCCGTTGCATTGAAAGCACTTTCGCTTCGCGATCTGTGAGGAGTGCCTGTAACAAAAACGTGACGTTACCATAAAGATATTCACCAAGATATTCACCCGCGGAGAATGCTGAGAGCGCAGAGAAAAGAAATCCTTCTCTTAACTCTGCGCTCTCAGCGTCCTCTTGCGGTAAAAAAGGATTTTAACGCAAAGCGCGTTGTTGCGCAAAGTTTGACACGTCAAAATTCAGACGTTAACCTTGCTTAGAGATGCCATGGTAAAGTCGTTACTGCGGTTGACGGTCCTTTTTGTATTCTGTCTTGCGTGTCAGGACGGAGCAGAGCCGATGGATACGGAGAAGAAGCTCGCAGATTTGCGCAAACAAATGGTGGAAAAGCAAATCCGTGCCCGCGGCGTGAAAGACCCGAGAGTTCTGGATGCGTTGATCCGCGTTGAGAGACACCATTTCGTTCCTCAAGGTTTGGAAATAGCTGCCTATGATGACACTCCTCTATCGATTGGAGAAGGGCAGACAATATCTCAGCCTTACATCGTGGCGTTGATGACGGAACTTGCAAAAGTTCAACCTGCTTCGAAAGTATTAGAGGTTGGAACAGGATCCGGATATCAGGCGGCAGTGCTTGCTGTTCTTGCGAAGGAAGTTTTCACGATTGAGATCATTCCCAGTCTGGGCAACCAGGCGAAAGAGAAGCTAAAAACGCTCGGCTACGAGAACGTCCATGTGCGTGTCGGTGATGGTTATCAGGGTTGGCCTGAGGAAGCTCCCTTCGATGCAATTCTGGTGACGGCAGCGCCGGATCACGTGCCTCAACCACTCGTCGATCAACTGAAGATGGGGGGAAGGCTCGTGATTCCGCTGGGAGATTTCTATCAGGATCTGGCGGTCCTTACGAAAACAGAAAAGGGTGTGAATCAAGAAAAGATTATCCCAGTACGTTTTGTCCCGATGACCGGCGAAGCGGAAGAAAAGAAGGATTAGCGCAATAATCGTGGATCGTAATCATGACCGTGATCGTAATCATGATCATAAGTCATGATCCTAAATCGTGAATTACGATTAAGATTAAGATTCACGATTACGATTACGATCCACGATTACTACTGCTTTGCTTCCTCTTCAGGGCTCGAAAAGATCATCTGAATCTTTTCGCGTTGCGCATTGGGCGGCAAAGCTGCCTGAATTTTGATGACTTCCCCTGCCCGAACATTTGTCACGAGGGCTGCAGGTCCTTTTACGCCCGGATACATGAATGCAATGCTTGGTATATCCTTTTCCGATTTGTTTCGAAACCTCGCCACCAGATACGTTTTGTCCCCCACTGTTTTTAACGATGTTTCAAGCATCTTAAAAGGAGCAGTTGGACTTACGCGGTTCATCCACTGTTCCTGATTCCGGATCTCGGCTCTTGCAAGACCATCTCTAGGATTGGGATCAACGTTGGATTTCAAACGGTCCACTTCCTTGTAGTGAGCAACGTAACCATCCTTCCAATCCTGTTCGGCACGAGCTGCTTCCCACGTGTATTCTTCTTCGACCAATAATCGCGCAAAATTGATTGTGAGCGCCCCTTTCTTATGCTCGATCACACCCGCTGCAACAGGCTCAGTTGTTTTGCCGCTTTGCTGCCATAAAGATAACCAGATCCGCGCAATGTCATTGACAGCTTCGCTGTAAAGAATTCGCGAAACTTCCGGCGTGTTCTCCAGCCGCCAGCGCCACTGAGAGCGCGTCACAAAATATTCTCTGTAATTCTCAATTGGTCCTTCGTACCCCTCAAAGAGAACCACGATGTTTTCATTTTGGACGAAATCCAGATTCTGCGCCACGTCACCTTTAATTAGTTTTTCCGGATTCCATAGATCTGCAATGTAATGGGCAAGATAGCAAAGCTGTTTGCCCACATCCAGTTGATTGCCCCCCTGCAATTTTGTTTGCACAATCTTAATGATCTTTTCAACGCGATCAATGCCCCCACCTTCCGGAGGTTCACTGGGAATGTAATAGTGATTCTGCCAATCACGAATCATTTCATCGGGATCTTTGATTCCGGCTTCAACAAATTTCTTGTTCGAAACGAGAATCTTCTGCAATTCAGGCGGCATCAACGAGATGGCATCTTTCGTCATCTGATAATGCGTATTCGTATGCCAGGCTTGCGCTGGCAATGCCCAAACTAAGAACAATACTAGAACAAAAAACACTCTTCCCATTGGCTTTACCTCGATTGAAACAGAATTGTAGCGCAAATAGAGGGGTGTTAAAAGTGTGTAACAATTAGAAGTAGATATGAAGACGTAGAACTAGCTCATCAGCATTTTGTGGAATGTTTTGAGGAATGCTCTGATTGAACCTGTAGAATAACTGAACCTGGACGAAGGAGGTCAGGAATGGCTCGACGCCGATGATCACACGATCCCTTTCGTTCTCATCAATGTCCTGATTTGGGTCGAAGTATTCGTAAGCGAGTTTCACGTTCCATCCGTCCACTATTTCATAGTCCAGCTCTGCATAAGTCACCACCTGGTCTCGAGTGTCGTCTCCCGCTTCCTCATGCACCAAATCTGCTTCGCCCAAAAAGACCAGTCTCTTCAGGCGAAGTCCGGTCCAGATTCCAGCTGCTTTTCTGATGTCGTCCCCCGCTTTGTTATAAGAAGCGGAGACGCCGGCCCGGAAATGATCTCCCACGTAGCCGAGCGTGCTTACTAATTGTTTAGAAGTATCGTTGTCCAATATGGAAGAAGTGCCGTTGGTAACAGATGCCGCAAACAAAAGGGATCCTGGTTCGAAACCAATTTCCAATCCCGTATCCGGATTATTGAAGTTAAATCCTGTCACTTCCCGAAGGAAAGTGCTGTCGTCTTCCAGGCGCAAACCATAAGGATGAAGAAATTTTCCAGCTTTGATCCACCCACGGCCCGGTAAGTTGTGGAGCATGGCAAAAATTTCCCGTGTTTGGGCTCCTCCTGGAGCAATCGTTTCATCCAAATAGAATGTAATCCGGTTCGGGATCAAATCAGCCTGGAGGTAGAGATTCGATTTATCCGTCTGAAATGAGTTCGCTTCTAACTGGCCTTCCGAAAAAGTGCTGCGGCTAAGGATGCGGAAATCACCACCGAATGAAATCACATCGTTAAAAAGAGAAAAGTAGTGCGGAATCTTATTGCTCTGAAGATCAGCGGGTTTCCAGGGAAGGTCGATTGCGCCGTAACCTGTTCCCATGCGATTGCGCTTTCCGCCACCGGTCAGGTTAGTATGGCAAGCGCTGCACTTGAGACCCTCGCGGACGGCAATGTAAGGTTCCGCAAAAAGAAGAGAGGCGTTCAAAGCGATGAAGATGCCAGCAACAACAGCGATTTTCAATTTTGTAGCGCTCCTAGGGCAATCCAGACCCGGATCGCATTGATGGTCTGTTGATCCAACGGAGTTCTATCCAGCGGCATCTGCCCTCCTGTGATATTCGGACCTCCTTCCAGTTTTCTAATGATGTAGGACCGGTTGGGATTGCCCGGTTCCACACGAAAAAGGTCAGACTGCTCTTGTGACGGAACGTTTACAAGGTGACTGTAGGAGTTTTGCGCATCCAATCTTAGACCCTCCGGCGCCGCAACGCCGGAATGACACTCGATGCAAATTGCACTAAACACATTTTGTTGAATGTTCGAAAAAGTTGGTTCAAATGCGACCGGTAATCCACCGTTGCCGACGGGATCGCCATTCTCGTCCAACCCCTGGCCGTTTCCTGCGCATCCAAACCACCAGAAAATTGCAACCAGCGGCAAAATTTCAATCCAGCGTTTGCTTTGGATTCTCATCATGAATTTGTAGTGGCAAAGCATTGTCCGCAACCCTGCCTTAAGCATGTTGGGCCATCTAAGTCTGTGTGTTGCAACATCCTCATTCACCGAGACAATGCTCTGCTTCATCCGCCGGTTGCAGAGCATTTGCTCGCCGACTATTTATTCGTGCTGCCTCACGCTTCTTCGAAGTAGCGAACCTGTTCACTACAACGGCAAATGCTCTGCCACTACGCGTAGATATTAGTATCAATTCATCCCTGTGGAATTATGCCATTGTAAATTCTTGTTCTTTCCAATGGATTCCTTTACAATCAAAAGGAAGCGCGGATCTATTCTCCGCCCACGCAAAAATATTTGTTTTTCTTCTCATGCAAGGCAACCTCGAGAGTACCAACCTGGCGGAAATTCTGCTTGATCTTTTCCTTGCCAAAAAGAGTGGAATACTGCGACTCTCACGCAATGAAGTAAAGAAGAGCGTTTATTTTTTGGATGGCGCGGTGGTCTTTGCGCACTCAAACCAGAAACATGACCGGCTGGGTGAAACGTTACTGCGTCTCGGCAAGATCGCTCAAGAGGAATTCGACCTTGCTTCACGCGAAGTAATCGAAAAGGGGAAGAGACTCGGTCAGGCTTTGAGCGAGCTTGGATTCATCTCGGCGCAAGAAGTCAATTCATCCGTTCATTATCAGCTGCAGCAAATTCTCTACTCTCTGTTTGATTGGGATTCCGGAGAATATGAATTTGTCGAACGGGAACGGCCTGTCTTCGAAGACATCATGATCGACGTTTCCACTCCCAGCTTGATAGTGGAGGGAATCCGAAATATCAGCAATCCTGTTGTCCTGGAAAGAGGTTACCAAAAGAATGAAGAACAGGTTCTGTTTCTGAATAACGGTGTTCCACGGCTTACCCGGACGGATTTTGATTTTCAAGAAGAGACAATCCTGGCTTGCGTGGACGGCAACAAAACCATTGCAGCCGTGCGGCAACTGGCTCGATTGTCAGGAATCGAATTTGATCGCGCGCTCTTCTCTCTTGTTTTATGCGGAACGCTACAGTTTCAGGAACAGGACAGACCTTCTCTTGCGCCGGAACAGCAACCCGAAATGGCGGATCAGACGCGCGCACAGTCTTTTACCACACAGCGCATGGAAGAGAGTTCAGGTCCTGAGTCTGAGCGCATGAAAACTTTATCGGAAGATGAGCTACGCCAGTTGGTTTTATTAACTCGCACCAGGTTTCAGGAAGCCACAGACGAAGAAGTATTACACGTCCTTCCGGATTGCACACTCCAGGAAGTCAACGAGGCCTATGAAAGCCTTCGCTCGCAATTTCACGCCCCTTACCATTCACCGGACCGGTTCCTGGAATTGAAGGAACCATTGAAGGCAATTCTTGATCGCATCACTCAGGCACATGGCAATCTTGTTGCAAAAGTTGCTTCCCAGATGCCTTTGAGTGAAACGCCCCTGGAATCCCTTGTTGCTCCTCTTCCCCCGGTTCCTCTATCCCCTAAAGATTCGATGCCTCAGAGAAGCGAATCGGAAAAGCCTCTGGTGACTCCAGCTGGAGAAGAACAAAAAGTGAGAATACAACCGGAGAAGGAGTCTATTTCCGAGCTGCAGGAGCAACTGCAAAGAGAACCGGGGAACACGATGTTGCTCAGGAAGCTCGGAAAAAGATTTTATGAGACCGGAAAGCCTCAAGAAGGAGAAAAACATTTTCTAAAAGCTTTGGAGCTGGAGCCTCAAAGCGTAGAAAATCACTTTGCCCTGGTGGAGTTTTACCAATCGATGGGCTTGAATATCAAAGCTTTCAAACACTTGAACATCATCTTGCAGCTACAGCCCAACAATGAACGCGCGATGGAAATGTTGCATCTCAAGAAAAGCAAGAAACCACTCTACGAAATCGAACACTAATAGCCGGTAGTTGCAGAGCATTTGCCATTCCTGATATCACGTTTCATTTTTTGACGCAGGGTCTTCTAGTCGCGAGGCCGTTTCGGTTGCGTGGCAAATGCTCTGCCACTACGACTCTTACAGGATGGCCGAAACGTGCGGGGGTTGAATCGAAGGGGAAGCAAAGTAGTAGCCCTGACCGAGTTGGACGCCCAAGGATCTTAAAACTTCGTACTCTTCTTTCTCTTCGATTCCTTCAGCAATCACCGATGCATTAATTTTTGAGGACAGCGAAACCAGGGTTTCCAGCAAGCCCTTCTTAATCAAATTCTCCTGAATATTGCGCACAAGAGAGACATCAAATTTCAAGTAATCCGGTTCCAGCTCAGCAATTGCCTGTAAGGAACTGTATCCCGCTCCCATATCATCGATCGCAATTTGAAAACCGTGATTCCTGAATTGCCGGAGCACTTTTTTGAATGCGACCCATTCCTGAATCGCCACACGCTCAGTGATTTCCAGGACGATTCCATCCTGCTGCAATCCCAGTTCAGAAACGTATTCTGCCAGCTGATCCGCCGTAAAATCCTTGTCCTGAAGCGCCTTGGCGGAGGAATTCAGAAACAGTTTGTGAGAAATGTTTAAGGACTGTGCGGCGCGCAACGCGTTCTTGCGGCACAGACGTTCCAGATCAAGCAACATGTTTGTGCTTTCAGCAAAAGTGAAAAGGATTTCGGTGCCTTCAAACCCGCTGTCTTCAGGTCCGCGGCTCAACGCCTCGTAACCGAGAACCCTGAGGTTGTCCAGAAAAACTATGGGTTGAAACAGGATTAAAATGGAGTTCTGTGAAATGATTTTTTGCAGCGCGATGTGCCTGCGAATCATTTCATGCTCTACTTCTCGACCACTGACTTCTCTCGCTGTCGCTAAAGCGCGCTGAATCGAACGCTCGATGCGGATTGTCGGATCCCGAAGCACGCTAGCATAGCCGGTATGAACCTTCACATTCGAATGCCAACGTTGATTGCTGAAGCGCTCCAGTTTGCGCTTGATCGAGTTCCTCATTTTTTCACTGACTACCTCGAGCGCAGATTCATTCCACGGACGGTCGGCAGGCGGATTCAAGAATAAGATGAATTCATCTCCACGAATATGGGAAATGGCGATGAGATCCTTCTCGTGCAACAGCTCATTTCTGGATTCTTCGAGAATTTCCGACACATGGCGAAGCACTTCATCGTACTTTTGCCAGCCGTACGTTGCTTCAAAATTTTTCTGTCTGCCGAAATCAATCAGCATGAGGCCGATGGTGCCGTGTTCTTCCACCATCTTTCGAGCGTCATCAAAAACGATGGAGAGAGTTGGAAGATTCGTATTCTTATCGTAAAGATTGCTTTTGTATCGCAGCCATTCGGCGCGAAGAACAAAATAATCCGTTTTCGAATCGCCAGGCATACCGTTTTTCCCGTTTTGCCTTGTCGAGCTATTTTCTTACTTGAGCAAGGATGATTTCCAGCTTATCAAGCAACTCTTTCGTCGCGAAGGGCTTGCAAATGTAGTCAATTGCTCCTTCCTGCAATCCTTGAATTTTGTCTTTCATTTCAGTGCGGGCAGTCAACATTGCAACGGGTATATGTGTCACTTCCTCGTCGGCTTTGAGCAGTTTCAGTACTTCCCAACCGTCCATTTCGGGCATCATGATGTCGAGTAGAATGAGCTCGGGACGGTGCATTTGTGCTGCAGCCAGTGCGTCTGTTCCGGAAGTTGCTTTGATGACAGAATATCCCTGTTCTTCCAGGATTAGCTCAAGGAAGTCCAGAATATCTTCTTCGTCATCCACTAAGAGAATCTTCTTCCCCATTGATGACAATCCGCCTGTGAGCGAATTATAACATACTCAATGTAAGTGATAGACCGGATGAGGAAGATAGGCCGGATCAACTCACGCGGGTTTGTTGAATAACTCTTTTAATCTCGGAGATGAGGGCCTTAACTTCAAAAGGTTTGGTCAAATAATGTTTGATTCCCATCCGGTAACCCCTTTGTTTATCCGCTTCCGTAGAAACCGCGCTTAGGACAACGACAGGGATGGAGGCCGTTCCTTCTCCTTGTTTCAATTGCTCCATCACATCCCATCCGGTGATTTCGGGCATCATGATATCCAGAAGAATCAGATCCGGATTGCTCTGGATTGCTTTTTCAATCGCTTCTTTTCCATTGTGTGCTTCAATGGTTATGAACCCTTCCTCTGTTAAACGCTCCCGCAACAAATTCAACGTATCCTCTTCATCATCCACAATCAGGATCGTTTTTGGCTGGCTCGGTCTTAAGAGGACTTTGTTTAAGGTCGCTTTCAACAAAGTTCGGCCAATTGGTTTCACGAGATATTCAGCCGCTCCCAGTTCCAGGCCTTTGAGCTTTTCTTTTATGATGGACAAGATGACTACGGGAATTCCCGCTGTCTCGGAGTCCGATTTCAGTGATTCGAGTAACAGAAACCCGTTCTGATCGGGAAGGAGTACGTCCAGCAGGATCGCATCGGGATGAAGTTTGCGCGCAAGGAGTAATCCGTTTGAGGCCGTTTCCGCAGTGATGACACGAAAGCCTTCCTCTTCGAGATACATTCTGAAGAGTCGCAAAATGTCAAGGTCATCATCCACAATTTCTACAAGATAATTTCCGGGTGACTGGATCGTTTCATCACCTTCAAGCCCTGTTTCGTCAAGACCAGACAAAGTCACAGTAAAAGTGGTTCCTTTGCCCAGTTCGCTGTTTACTGAAATCGTTCCTCTATGTGCCTCAATAATGGATCGCGCAATTGCAAGACCGAGCCCCATGCCGCCATATTTGCGTTTGCTGGTTGCGTCTACTTGATAAAAACGGTCGAAAATTCGGGGCAATGCCTGTTGTGGGATTCCAACTCCCGTATCGGAAACATAAATGCGCACCGACACCTTGCCGTCCTGGTTGAATGTGTTGGCGCGCATCGTGATCCGGCCCCCATTTTCCGTAAACTTGATTGCGTTGATCGTTAGATTTTCCAGCACCTGATAAATCTTTTCTTTGTCTCCCACCACCAGCGGAAGATCGTCCGGAATCTCAATTTGAAAATGCAAGTTCCGCTTTTCCAATTCCGATCCAAGATTTACGACCACCTGTTTGGAAAGAAGCTTCAGATTAAAGGGCTTCACCACAAGAACCATCTTCTCGGCATCCATGAGCGAGTAATCAAGAAGCGCGTTGATGAGTTTGGAGAGACGATCCAGATTCTTTTGAACAACAAGCAGACCCTTTTGTTGTTTTTGCGTCACTCCCCCGAGCTTTCCTTCCAGGATGTATTCCGTGTAGCCCTTGATGGAGGTGAGCGGCGTTCGGAGCTCGTGCGAGACATTCGCGAGAAGGTCCGATTTAACGCGGTCGAGTTCCTTCAGCTCTTCGTTTAAGTCCGCCAGTGTCCGGTTATTTTCTTCCAGCTGTTTGATGTTTTCCTGAATCTTCGAAGTCATTAGATTGAAGGTATTAGCAAGCAATTCAACTTCGTTGTCCGAGCCCTCGATCTCCTTCTGAGACACGCCGCCGCGAATCATGCTGGTGGCTTTTTCGGTGAGTTGATCGAGTGGCTTTGTGATGCGCCCGATGAACATCCAGGCAAGAAGACTGGTGAAAAGCATGCTGAGAAGAGTCAGTCCGATGACCTGATAGATCATCATTCGCATCTGCGGTTTCAATGTGTTGTACGTGAATCGCAGGATCACGGACAATTTATGACGACCCCATTCTTCGATATAAGGTGAAACAATTTCAAGCATGCGATCCCCGTGTTCGTCATTGATCCTTCGCTGAGTTAATTCGAGTTTTCTGATTGCATCCAGATAGTAACTGTCCGTGATGACATTACGAGGCAGATCGGGGCGGGGTATGAAATGACTTTTCTGCAGGTCGTCGGAATCAAACAGAATATTTCCATTTACGTCGACGATTTGAACTTCAATAATCTCCGCTTCCGAGGAAAGAAGGCTGCTGAGTAATTCACGAAATTTGAAATACCCCGAGTAGAAGTAGGTTTCATAGCCGTCGCAGATCGGTTTTACGGCTAGTTTGGCGAAAGAATAAGCGCGGCGCTCGACGTCATTTTGGAATTCCCGGTACTTGAAATAGATCAGCAGGAGCGCATTGAACAAGAGAACGACGGCTATGAACAGTGTAAAGATCGCAGCATAGCGGATCTTCAGGCTCTGCCAGTGTATTCTCATTCAGCCCTGCACGCCGGATTGCGAAGCTGCTTGAACACGAATCTTATTCTACCCCGGCTCCATGTTAACCGCCAAGGCGCCAAGCCGCCAAGAAAAAACTATAAGAAATAAATACTTGGCGTTCTTGGCGTCTTGGCGGTTATAAAAAAGGCCCCGTGCGAGATCGCACGGGGCTGAGTGGCAGTGTGTATGATGTGAGAGTGCTTAGAACCAGAAAGAAACGCCTGCTGAATAGGTGATTGTCGAAAGATCAATCGGCTCGAAAGCCGGATCAAATCCTTCGGGATCGAGGTCCCCTTCGGCCTTAATCCACTTTACTTCTCCTGTGATGGTTGCGGACCGTGAGATTGGGAACTGTAGCCCGCCATGAATGTTGAAACCAAAATCGGCGCCGTCGGAAAAAGCACTTCCGGTGATAATGCTGGGGTCGTCTAAACGATCGATAACGAAATCGCCGATTTCTTCGTATTCCCAAACATAGACACCGGCGCCGGCGCCAACATAGGGAATAACAGCCATTTCACGTCCGATGGGGAGGACCCTAACGTTTGCTTCGATGGGAATGATTCGCAGCCGGATATTCCTGAAGATGGGATCACCATTCGTAAATTCAAATTCCCGGTCACGGACGGTCGTGTCCCCTTCATAAAACGATATCGACCCACCAATATTCACAAACTCGCCTATGAAGTGATCGTAACCAAATGTTCCACCCAGAGCGTTCAGGTCATCGGGGTCAAAAGTTGTTTCAATCCTGTTCTGTTCATAAACATCGCTCTCACCTTCTGGATTGACGTATGAGGCAAGGACGTAGAGGGAATCAGAATGGGCAGGAATTGTAATGAACACCGCAATGATCATCAACAGTAAAGACTTCTTCATTTGAATTTTTCCTCCAAAAAAGCAATTTAGGCCAGCAAATGCCATACCACAAATGTACTGAGGATGGAGTCTGATTAAAGAGGAGCCTTTGGGTGTCAGTTGTCCACTAAAATTTTGAGACTGATTGTCAGCCATCGACAAAAATCAGATACTAATGGCATATGAATATCACTGAGATTCTGAAGAATCTGGCATTAGTCGGCGGCGAATGGATTCTCTATCTCCTGATTTTGAGCAGTGTTCTGTCCGTAGCCGTGATGATTTACAAGGCCTTGTATTTCTATAGAAATCAGGTTTCCTGGGACGCCTTTGTCGAGATGCTAACGGCGTTCATGAACAAGGATGACATTGAAGCTGCAACGTCCTACGTTCAGCGAATTTCCACACCGGCAGCAAGGTTGCTTCTAACAGGTTTCCAAAACATCGATAAAGGGGCGGAAGCGGTAGAAGAGATCTTGATCGGGAAGCGCATTTCCGAGAAGTTCAGAATGGAAAGCAAACTCGTCATTCTGGGAACGCTGGGAAATAATGCTCCTTTTATCGGATTGTTTGGCACCGTTCTTGGGATCATTAAAGCGTTTCATGACCTTGCCACGTCGCAAAGCCCGAATCCATCAGTTGTCATGACCGGAGTTTCGGAAGCGCTTGTTGCCACGGCGGTCGGCCTGCTGGTCGCAATCCCTGCCGTGATTGCCTACAACTATTTCCAGAGACGAGTGAAAGAGTTTGTCACCCAAATGGAGGCGGCATCCAAGATTTTACTTGTTTATCTGAAGAGCGAAGACCGGAAGAATTCAAGCCATGCAAGAATTTGATCTTGAAGAAGATGCAATAACAGGAATCAACGTCACTCCGTTGGTCGACATTACTTTGGTTCTTTTGATCATTTTCATGGTGACCGCTCGCTTTATTTCGGAGCCTTCCATCGGGGTGAGCTTACCGAAAAGCTCTTCCTCTTCTTCGGGAGAGGTTTCCGAAAAGAATGTTTTCCTGACGATAGATCAGGCGCATCAAATTTATTTAAACAACTCTCTCGTTACTCAAGACAAGCTTGGTGAGAGCATTCGTCAACTACTCGCGAAACGGCCGGACCTGAATCTGATCGTTCGCGCGGACAAGAACATTTCGCATGGAGAAGTCATTTCGATCCTTGATGAAGTGAGAAGTCAGGGCGTTACTGAATTCGGAATAGCCGTTGAAGGAAAATGAAAAAGGAGTTTCCGTTTGGTTGGGCGCTTTTCGTGGCACTTCTCGTGCATACTTTTCTCGGAATCTTCCTAAAGCAGAATCCACTTTTGATCGCTGCGACCGCTCCTTCTCCCGTTTCTCGTGCGCCTATGAAAATGCATTTCGTTGAATCACCGCCTGATGCGAAGGTCGCGCCCGTGAAACCGAACACAAGCAACCTTTCTGATGCAGATCGCAAAGCGGGCCCACTGAAAAAGTCAGAGAAACTTGAAACGAAAAGCACACAGTATGCGAAGCCCGCGCAGCGGCAAAAGAGTGAATCCAATGACACGGAAAGGATGGGATCGAAACGTGCCGAGCTTTCTTCACTTCCTGCGATCGAACAACCATCACTCCCACGAACCGGGCAACCGGGCGATTATCGAATTCCTTCCAACACAGATCCGAAAAAACTTTCAGAATCATTGGAGAATCTTGATCAATTTATCGGATCCTGGTCTGGTTCCGATTCCAGAGGAGATTTACCCAGTGGAGATTCAGGATCCGGAGTGTTTTTTGATACTCAGGGTTTTGATCTTGGACCATGGGCCAACCGCGTTGTCGCAATGGTTCGCAGCAATTGGATTGTTCCAGTGGCTGCAGAACTTGGAGTGAAAGGAATTGTTGGCGTATCTTTTCAAGTGGAACGTACCGGTAGAATCATCAATATCAGAGTAATCAGTCCTTCAGGAACCCCCTCCTTTGATCAGGCTGCGGTAAACGCGTTGAAAACCTCGAATCCATTTCCGGCGTTGCCTGCCGATTTCCCGCGTCCAATCCTCCCCGGCGTCTTCCGTTTCTATTACAACCTTCCCGTACCAGGCAAATAATCGTGGATCATAATCGTAATCGTGATCGCCATCTTTAATCATAATCGTCAATCTCCTTTCGAATAAGGGTTACGATTAAAGATCACGATTGCGATCACGACTACGATCACGATCACGATTCGCGATTGTGATAGAATCCACGGAAACGGGGGGGCGACTGTTGCCGCGTAAACATTCCTGGCGCCAAAATTTGAAGGATCTGGTTGCACTTACAGAAACCATGATCAGCTCGTCTGATCCTGGGGAGCTTTACCAGCAATTAACAGAACGAATCGCTCAAATTACCGGCGCCCGTGCTTGCCTGATTGCGTTGTACGACAGGAACCGCAAACGCTTCCTGACTCAAAAACCTCATTACGGTATCAAAGAAAAACACAGCATTCCCATGGAGTACCAGGTCACACTCGAATATCATCGCTTGTGGAATTTCAGAAAACAGGGAGTCCTCCTCTCCAACAATCCTCAGAATGATCCACGCGTTTTCCCGGGTTTCGTCAAAAACTATTTCATAAAATCGGTCATTATTGCTCCCATGATTGTGCAGCAACAACTGCTCGGAATCATTGCAATCCTGAATAAGCGAAACGGATTTACTGAATTCGATTCCTATCTGGGTTCGATCGTTGCTTACCAGACGGGGATTATTCTCACCAACGCGCTCTTGATCAGCGAGGAAAAACGCCGCACGGAGCAGATTCGGGTGTTGAATGAGGCGGCCCGCCAGACGACTGCAAATCTGTCCGTGGAAGACCTTGTTCAGAATGCAATCATTGCGATTCAAAAGACCTTGCGTCTGACGGAAGTGGGTATCTATCTACCGGCGGAAAATGACAACATCCTGGAATTGAAAGCATCCTCCGGACCCTATCATCGCTTGATTCATGAGCAAGGATACATCCAGTCCATTGAAGTAGGATTCATCGGATATTCATTTAGAGAAAAGAAAACCATTTACTCAAATGATTGCAGAAATCATCCGTACTTCATGCAGCACCCGATGATTCCTGCAAATTCCGAAGCATGCATCCCGGTTGCACGGGAAGGAAAAGTGCTTGCGATCATAAACGTTGAGAGCACGGAGTACGGCGCCTTTGCACCGGGCGATATCGTGATGCTTGAAACGCTGGCTGATCAACTTGCAACCGCCTTCCACAATGCGATTGCATATGCAAACGAACGGAAACATAACGAGCAAATGCAGTTGCTCAGTGAATTGATCAGCGAGCTTGCTTCGATTCTGGATTCCGCGCAAATCGTGAAGACCGTTGTGGAACGCATCAAGCAACGATTTCACTATTACTTTGTTACTTTCGCCTGGGCCGATCAAGAAGAAAGAGTCCTGAAGGACTGGTACTTCCTTCCAAAGTTTGACAAGGATGTGCCCAGTATTCCTTTCGAAAAGGGGCTCACCGGAAGGGCCGTTCGTTCAGGAAAAGCGGTGCTGGTGAATAACACAGCGGAAGATCCGGATTACGTGACCGTCTTTGAGGAGGTTCGCAGCGAAGTTGTGATGCCGGTAAAGATTGCAGATACGGTCGTTGCCATCATTGATTTGCAAAGCGATAGGCTGAATGCGTTTGATGATTCCGATTTGCTGATTCTGGAGACTCTCGCGCACGCAGTCAGCACGGCGCTTCAGAATGCCGCATCCTATCAAAGAATGGAACGGATCAATGAAAAACTTGCCCAGATAGCTCAGCAAAAGGATGAAATTGTTCAGATCGTGGCTCACGATTTCCGCTCCCCTTTAACTGTGATTCGCGGCTACATGGATTTTCTGTTGAAGAAAGCCGACTGGAAAGATGAACGCCAGAAGGAGATTATGGAAACGGTTTCGCTGCAAGCGCTTCGCCTGCAAAAACTTGCTGAAGCAACGTTGAAAGCGTCCCGTCTGGACAGCGGCGAAATCTCTTTCAGCTATGAAAAGCTGGATCTGCAATTTTTTCTTCGGCGCTTGATCCTTCCTTGGAGCGAGAAACACGAATTTAAACTGGAGACACCCTCCGATTTGCCGTTGATTCGCGCCGACGCAGGCAGGATGCAGGAAGTTATGGAAAATCTCCTGAGCAATGCCATTAATTATTCACCGGATGGAGGTACGATCGAAGTGTCTGTGCGAGCCATTCCGGCAGCAGAATTGCCTGTTGGATTTGTTCCTGAAGAAGGTCCACAACGCTATCTCATGGTCTCTGTAGCGGATGAAGGAATTGGAATTCCCGCCGCAAAGAAACAGTTGCTTTTTCAGAGATTTTCCAGAGTTCACGATAACAAAAGGATTGAAGGGATCGGATTGGGCCTTTACATCGCAAAGAAAATGATAGAGACGCACGGAGGAAGAATCTGGTTCGAAGACAGGGAAAAGGGCGCGAAGTTCTGTTTTGTTATACCTGCGCTTGAGCAAGAGGCAGCGGTCGAGAACATTTTAATCGTGGATGACGATATCCATACCATTCGCTTGTTACACCGCGCACTGTCCGGTCTCGGTTTCGATATTGTTACCGCTACAGATGGCAGGGAAGCGCTCGACAAGCTCTACCGGTTCAGCCCGCAGCTGGTGATTCTTGACGTCACGATGCCTGTTCTCGGCGGACTGGAATTCATAGAACGAATGAAGGGCAATGAGGAAACGAAGCACACTCGCGTCATTGTGTTCACGGGCAAGACCGACTTTTGTTTGCCGACTGAATACAGTTCTATTCCGGTGATTTCCAAAAACGCCGGAATACAAGCTTTGAAAGCTGAAATGAACAAAATTCTTAACGCAGAGGCGCAGAGACGCAGAGGATAAAAATATTTTTTCTTTGCGCCCTCTGCGCCTCTGCGCCTCTGCGTTAAGTTTTGGCCTCTTTTTCATGGGCGAACTTTTGTAGCTTCTGAACAATTTTGCTGAAGATTGCATCAGAAGCAAGACCGGTAACAACTTCAATTGCTTCTTCGATGTTCTTAACGGCATAAATATGAAACGTCCCGTTTGCAACCGCTTCAATGACTTCCGGTTTGAGCATCAGATTGCGGCAATTCTGGTGTGGAATGATCACACCTTGAGTGCCGGTTAACATGCGGGATTTACACAAATCAAAGAATCCTTCTACTTTGTAGTTCACCGCGCCGATCGGCTGAAATTCACCCTTCTGATTAATCGACCCCGTAACTGCAATCCCCTGATCTACGGGCGCATCGGCGAGCGAGGAAAGCAATGCAAGCAATTCCGTCGAGCTTGCGCTGTCGCCGTCAATTCTTTCGTACGACTGTTCAAAGCATACCGAAGCGCAGATGCTCAACGGTTTTGCTTCGGCGAATTTTTCAGCCAGGTAACCGCTGAGAATCAATAATCCCTTGTCATGAGTCCTACCGGACAACTTGGCTTCCCTCTCAATATTGACAACGCCCGACTTGCCGGCAAATGTGTTGGCTGTAATACGCGTCGGCTTCCCAAAAACAAAATCGCCCAGATTGTATACTGCGAGACCATTGATCTGGCCTGTAACAAAGCCCTTCGTATCCACCAGGATCGTGCCCTTTTCCAGATGTTCCTGGTACTTTTTCGAGGTCAGATCCACGCGATGAAGTTTCTGGTTTAGCGCATTTAAAACGTGTTCAGAGGACACGCTCTCTTTCCCGCAATCCTTCGCCCAGAAATGAGATTCGCGGATGATATCCGTAATGGCGGAGAATTGCGATGTCAGTTTTTCCTGATTCTCAACGGAACGCGATCCATACTCCACAATTGCAGAAATCGCGCTTCTTTCGAATGGCAAAAGATTTTCTGTTTCCGTAACCTGGCGGATGAAGGAAGCATACTGCACTTCATTTTCTGCTGTGCGCTCCATTTCAAAATCGAAATCCACTTTGACTTTGAACATCTCAACAAAATCTTCGTCCATTCCGTGAAGTAAGCGGTACACGAAATGATCTCCCGTCATGATGACCTTCACATTTACCGGGATCGGTTCCGGCCGGATCACTGCAGTGGGAAACAAGCTGAGGTCATGCATCATGTCTTCAATTTGCACGCGGGAGTTCAAGATGCTTCTTTTCAAACCGTCCCATGCGAAAGGCGCTTTCAAAACATCCTTCGCCTGTAAAACCAGATAACCACCGTTCGCGCGCAAGAAAGAGCCTGCCTCTACAAGCGTGAAATCCGTAACCATCGCGCCCAGCGTTACCCTGCGTTCTAACTTTCCGAAAAGGTTCTGGTACGTAGGATGAAGTTCTACGATGACGGGCGCGCCCTGTAGCGCAGAATTGTCAACAAGCACGTTCACGTGATAGCGGGTCAGTGATTTGGACTGATCCGGCAATTCCAATCCAGCGCGCAGAGGCAGTGGTTTGAAATCGTCCAGATTATCCAGAATATCCTTACGCACCGCAGCCAGATATTCTGATACAGTTGGGATCGTTTCGTACTCTTCCATCAAATCATCTATCAGCCGATCTACAGCGAAGGCTACCGTATTTCGTTCCAGCTCCTGAATCTTTTCGCGGGCGACCCGCGCGAATTTTCGCAACTGCCGGAAAGTTTCACGAACCGATTCATCGACTTTCTCCCGTTTCTGGCGGATCCCTTCCCGCTCCTCACCTGCAAGTTTGTCATATTCTTCCTGGTTCAACGGCTGATCATTCAGAACCGGAATCGTCAGCATGCCGCCTTGCGTTTTCTTGATCATGAATCCAAAACGTGAAGCAAATTGTGACAGCTCACTTAGCAATTCAGCTTCACGCTGCTGGAGTTTTTCCTGGATGTCACTTCGAGCTTCTTCAAATTCTTTCCCTTCCAGCAAGCGTGGAACGTTTTCCTGGAAAGACTTCAAAAACTTCTCCATCTGTTTTTTGAACTTCAATGCCATTCCCGGAGCAAAACGGATCGCTCTGGGTTTATTTGGTTCACTGAAGTTGTAAACGAGACACCAATCATCCGGCACCGGCTTTGAGGCGGCGATTTTTCGCACCAGCTGTTCGATGATGGAGCTTTTTCCTGTTCCTCGCGGGCCCGCAAGGAAAATGTTGTAGCCCTTACTTTCGATCGCCAGACCAAACTGCATGGAAGTTTGCGCCCGGTCCTGGCCGATAAAACGTTCCGGCAACGGAGCTTCAGCGGATGTGTTAAAAGGAAAAGTCGAAGGATCGCACGTGCGGCGCAGTTCTTCCGGTTTCAACCGTTTCATGTAGGGAATAGTTTACCAGAACTCCGCAGGCGGGACGCCCGCGCTACTTTGCAGGCGGGACGCCCGCGCTACTTGCAGGCGGGACGCCTATGCTACTACTTTGATTAGTAACCTTCTGCCAGATCCACGATGTTCATCAATGGTTGGCCTGCGATCCAACGGCGGAGATTTTCGGCGAACAATTCCATCATGCGAGGCCAGTGTTCCATCGCGGAAACACCGGAAGTGTGTGGGGTGATGAAAACATTTGGCAGTGAGAATAACTCGGAATCGGGAGGCAGCGGTTCCTGCTCAAACACATCCAGGGCGGCGCCGCGAATTCGATTCTCTTTCAAACAGCGGATTAGCGCCTCATGCCGGATGATTTTGGCGCGCGCAATGTTGATGATCACGCAGGATTTCTTCAACATCTCCAGCTCCACTTCGCCGATGAGACCGTCCGTTCTGGATGTTCTTGGAACAGCGATCACCAGATAATCTGCTTCCGGCAACGGCTTGTGGAAATCTTCCGCTGCATAAACCTGATCCACATTGTCATAGGTTCCTGCCGGATTTCGTTTGCAAGCCAGAACGCGCATGCCAAACGCTTTGCAGAGCCGCGCGGCCTCACTCCCGATTCCACCCAGTCCGAGTACCAGAACTGTCTTTCCGCGAAGTTCACCCGGCAAAGGGGACTCGGTTAGTATTTCCCGCGCTGCGTAATAGTGTTTCTGTTGATATTGCCACGATTCAAGGAACTTGCGCGAAAAAACAAGCATGCATCCAAGCACATGCTCGGCGATCGGCACAGCGTGCAGGCCTCTTGAATTTGAAACGACAATCCCTTTTTGCTGCAGCCCCAGATCGGTCAGTGGATAAACAGAGGCCGCCGGCACGTGGATCCACTTCAACTTCTTAGCAACGTTTACGTCTTTTTTTTGAAGCCTGTATCCGAAATAGATTTCGGCATCCGGTATGGAATCGAAGATTTGTTCTTCGGTTCGCACATGATCAAATTCGATTTCAGGAAAATCGGTGCGCAACCATTGAACCAGTTCGGGAGGTAAACACCAGAATCGATTCCAGTGCTCGCTGTAGAGAAGGACTTTCATAAATGCAGACTGGAAGCCTGGACTGCAGCCAAGAATATCTCTCTTTCATCAAATGGATATTTCTTGTTTCCTATCAATTGATACGTTTCATTTCCTTTGCCCGTAATCACAATCGTATCTCCAGCTTCTGCGATGCTGACAGCGAAGGCAATGGCTTCCGCCCGATCCAGAATCACATGGTAATTGCGATTTCCACTTGCTTCCAACCCAGCCTTTAATTGCTCCGCAATTCTTGCTGGATCTTCATTCTTGGGATTGTCCGATGTCAAGATCACGATATCGCCCAGTTCTCCCGCCACTTTTCCCATTTTTGGCCGTTTACTTTTGTCTTTGCCTCCCCGGCAACCGAAAATGTGAATGATTCGTTTTGAAGTATATAGGCGCAACGTGGGAAGCAACTGCCGAAAAGCGTCATGCGTATGTGCGTAGTCGATTATAATTTTAAAAGCTTGATCAAAATCCACTTCTTCCATTCGCCCCGGAACGTAGGACATGTTTTTTATCCCGGCAAGGATCGCTTTCTCAGGTATGCCATTGATGGAAGCCACGGCAAAAGCTGCACAAATATTGTGAAGATTGTACTGGCCCACCAGAGCAGTTTTGATGCGTTGTTCCTTTGCTTGATAAACGATGGTCATTTCGCTTCCTTTGATCGAAGTGCTCCAATTCTGAATCCGGAAATCGGCGCCTTCTTCAAAGCCGTAACTCACGCCAGGCAAACCTCTGCGATTGCGGATCTCGATCAGTTTCTTTCCGTAGGGATCATCAAAATTGGAAACCGCTTGATTGGTGGTGCAAGTCTGATTGTCAAAAAGCATCATCTTTGCGCGGAAGTAATCATCCATGGTTCTGTGATAGTCGAGGTGCTCGTGTGTGAGATTTGTAAAGACGGCGGTGTCGAAAGTGCATCCTGCAACTCTAAACTGGTCCAGACCCTGAGAAGACACTTCCATCGCGCACGCGCCGCTTCGTTCCTGAACGAGGCGGTTCAACAGTTTCTGCAACTCCGGCGCTTCGGGTGTTGTATGGGTCGCGCTCTTGGAGAAACGTTCGCCGCTGTAGCGGATGGTTCCGATCAAACCGCACGCGACGTTCGCTTCCTTGAACATGGATCGCAGTAGGAAGGCCACGGTCGTCTTGCCGTTCGTTCCAGTTACGCCTATCAATTTCAGTTTGTATGATGGACAGTCATAGAACTGGTTACTGATCAGCGCAAGGGCCAATCGGGGATTTTCTGCGACTATAAGAGGAAGATCTGTTTCGACTTTTTGATTGGAAAGAATGGCGGCAGCGCCTGCTCGTTCTGCTTCCGGCAGGAACTGAAGGCCGTGCGTTTCTATGCCGGGAAGAGCCGCGAAAAGATCCCACTTCTGTACTCGTCTTGAATCCAGGCTAATACCGGAAATCTCCGCATCATCCGGGCCATAGAGCGTGAATTTTTCCAGCGGCGAAACTAAATCCTTCAACTTCATAAAGTCATTGCGTGTTCCGCAGGCGAGACGCCCGCGCTACTTTTCCTAAGCGTGTTCCGCAGGCGAGACGCCCGCGCTACTTTTCCTAAG
>JAKEFK010000333.1 GCA_022616075.1 bacterium | reverse complement strand
GTGAATGAAAGTGTGGTCACGCAAAGTGAACTCGAAGCAATGGAAAAGCTGGATCTAAGACTGTCCGGGTTACCGCGCCAGGATTCGGTCTTGCAGGAACGCATCGATCATCATCTGGCATTGGAACAGCTCAAAACACAACCCCCGGTGCTTCTCTCGGACGAGGAAGTGGAATCTGCTTTCAGTTCCTTCCAGATCCGTCAGGGCGGTGAGGAAGGTCTCATGGCTTTTTTGAGCTCTATCGGAATGAACCGTGACGATCTGATTCAGGAAATCCGTAACCAGCTCAGTATCCGGAAATTCATCCGGGACCGCTTCAGACCATTCGTAAATATCACCCTCGAAGATGCTGAAGACTATTACGAAAAAGTCTACAAACCTGCTGCGGAGATGCTTGCCAAAGATGTCCCTCCTTTTGCAGAAGTTTTCGGCGAAATTCAAAACTTGCTGGTGGAATCAAAAGTCCAGGATCACATCCTGGAATGGCTGAAAACTCTACGGAAACAGGCGCGAATTAATGTGAAGGATTAGTAGTGGCAGAGCATTTTCCATTCGACTCGTATAGACATTTTATTTAACTAAAACTGGACCTGCACTCGAAGTTATTATCGGTGTGAAAATGCTCTGCAGTAGGCTGGTTTTAGTAGAGCATTTGCACGCAGAAAGCTTGTTTGTACTGTGGCAGGCATTGTGAGAGAACAAGCTCATTCAAAAGCAACGGCAAATGCTCTGCCACTACGAAACGCTAACCAGCGCCATCGCCGCCGCGGCGCCGACCAGTGTATTCATGAAGTTGATGATCTCATTATCGATGATCTTCATTTGTTCCAGAGTTGCCCCGAGATAACTTTCAACCGTTGTTCCGATGAACGCGGCCACCATACATAGCAACGCAACCGGAACGCTGATCACCTGCAAGAGCACACCTACACCGCAAAGAAGAGCCGAAGCAAGGATGCCTGCAAATGTTCCTTCCAGTGAAATTGCACCTTCAGTTCCTACCGGAACAGGGCGTAGAGTTGTGATCAGGATCGGGTGCTTGCCTAACACCTGACCGATTTCGCTACTGACTGTGTCAGCCACCGCCGTCGCAAACGCGCCAAAGAATCCGGCAATAAACAAGATGCTGCGCTCTTCCGGAACAAGCATCGCAAGAATTGCGAGAAAAGCTCCCGTGGAACAATTGGCCACGGCATTTTCCCAACCTCTTGCGCCACCCTTTTCTTGCGCCACACCCAGCGATTTTTTGCGCGCATAACCAAACTTCGTTGCGCCGGATCCCAAAACAAAAAATGTAATCAGGATCAGATAAAACTCATATCCGCCGAAGACATAAATGAGCGTTCCTACTATGAACCCTCCAATGAATCCGGAGAGGCGCACAATTCTCAAAGCATACGCGGTTCCGCCAAACGCAATATTAATGATTGATCCCCAGAGAAGATTTCGGAGCAAGATGTCCGCTTTGCTTGCAAACATCGTGGGTTCAATCTGATAAAGAGCCCACATAAATAATCCCGCAGAAAGAGGAACGCTGAGATTATCATTAATACCCGTAGGAATCGTTTCGATAATCGCCGCGAACAATGCGGCAAGGAACGGAACGAGAATAACGTACCAGCAAGCCGGATGTGGCGAGTCCGTCCAGACGAAATACGTGAAAAAAATGGCTCCTGTTGCGCCAAAAATCAAAAACGCAAGCGAACCTGCATAGCTGCGATCCGGATTCCAGGGAATCTTCTTTTTTCCAAACCGTCTCCCAAATACGGAAGCGAATCCATCGCCCCAACCCATGATTGCCCAGCTTGCTGCTGCGATATACAAACGCTTCGGAAAAAGCAGAATCAAAAGCAGGACGGAAATGGGATAGAGAAGTATTCCAATGGGATAACCGCGTTGTTGATCCTCTTTGCGATACAATCCTCGTCCGCCGATTCGCGGCAAAATCTGCCAGTTAAAAATAAATGCGACGATCGCGCAGAGAGCTCCTTGCCAGAAATTCAACCATCGCAGCAGAAGTCCAAAAAGGGACGAGCCAATGTGAACTGCTTTTCGTTTGTACTCCGATCGCAGGGAAAACTCAGGATGATCCACCAATGGTTCGTTCACTTTACAACCTCGCGCGAGGTCGCTCTAGTTGGAGCGCGGACTTCCAGTCCGCGAAAACATCTATCCCAGCAATGTTGTGGCGGGCAAAGATGCCCGCGCTCCCACTAGCTTTATCCGCTGTCATTTCACGTATCCGGAGTTTTTCAGCCAGCCCACAAAATCAACCAACCCTTCTTTTAAAGGAGTGATTTTGTAACCGAGCTCTTCCTTCGCGCGTGTGCTGTCGTAAGCCCAGCTGTGTTTATAAATTTCCACCACTTCATGCGTAAGCATCTGAGGTTCGCGTCCAAAAAGTTTGGCCATCCAGTATTCGCTGTAACCGGCAAGTTTTGCCAGCGGCATCGGAATGTTCATGACAGGCGGCTTTTTCCCGCTTACTTGATAAAGCGCTTGATAGAATTCCGGCCCCGATTGATTATCACCACCGAGAATGTAACGGTTTGATTTTGCGCCCTGCTCGATTATTTTTACGAAAGCCTGAACCACATCCTGGACAAAAGCATAAGACCATGTACGGATGCTCAGTCCGAGAGGCATTTTGCCGTTCAAAAAAGGAATGATATTTTTGGCGATGATATTTCCATACGTCAAGCTGCCGGATCCGTAAATCACACCCGGATACAGAATCGTGATCGGATAGCCTTCCTTCTGATATTTTCGGGCCATCTGGTCGCCTAGAAATTTTGTTCGCTCATAGGCGTTATGAAAATGATCCGTGCGGCGATGATCGTCTTCTGTTAAGGGCTTTCCGTTGGAAGGGCCAAGAGCGATAAAGGAGGATGTATGGATAAACTTTGGCACGCCGGAATCGGCGGCGGAGCGGATTGAATTTTCAACGGAAGCCACGTTCACGAGATCAAATTGATCCGGATCCGGCACCCACATCTTAACAAGCGCTGCTAGATGCAGAAACAAATCCTGCCCTTTCAAATGCGTACGATAGGATTCAACGTTTTCTATGCTTCCCGGGACAACTTGAACCGCGGACGGAAAGGAAACCTGTTGAGGCGAACGAACCAGCGCGGTAAGACGATGATCTCGCTTGTTTAACGCAGACAGGAGTTGTCCGCCCAAAAAACCTGTAGCGCCTGTGATGAAAATCTTCATAAACAATGTAGCGCGGGCGTCCCGCCGGCGAGTTTGCGCAGACGAGACGTCCGCGCTACTTTGTTTATCATTTCAGTTTCTTTCGCCAGTAATTTAACAGATCGAGAAGCGTCTGGTTTATCAGATATTTCGGTTGCCAGTGTGTCTCGGTTTTTAATTTTTCTGCGTTTCCCAGCAGAATGGGCATGTCCACCGGGCGAAAACGCTCTTGATCCACAACCACGCGGAATTTCCTGGAGGCATGGGAAAGCAAAATATCCAGGATCTGTTGAATTGAAACCGCAGTGCCCGAACAGATGTTGTAAGGCTCGCCGGGACGGCCATCTTTTACAATCGAAATGTACCCTGCAACCACGTCTCTGACATCCGAAAAGTCGCGCCGGGCTGTCAGATTCCCGACTTTGATTTCCGGTTCAGACATTCCCAGCTCTGCCATCGCAATTTGCATGGCAAATGCGGAACAGACAAAAGTTTCTTTCTGTCGCGGCCCTGTGTGATTGAACGGACGCGAAATATACACTGGAAATTTTTCTGCTTTGGCGTATTGAACGCCCAGAATCTCCTGCGCGATCTTGCTGACAGCATAAGGAGAAGCCGGAACCATGGGTCGTTCTTCGGAAATGGGTTGCTCGGCTTGCGGAACAATGCCATAACATTCCCCGGATCCGATCAACAGAACTTTTGGGAATTTTGCAAGATTCCTGCAAGACTCCAACAAATGAAAAGTGCCGAGAAAATTCGTTTCGATTGTGGCACGCCGGTTCGTCCAGGATTCATGCACGTGCGCCATTCCCGCAAGATGATATATAACATCCGGTGAAACCTCCTGAATCAAATGTCCCAGATCATCGGGGTTCAGGATATCCAGATAGTGGATCACAAACCTGGGATTCTCAATGACGTGCTGGAGCGCGTGCGCCGGATGATGAATGCCTACTACAGAGATAGTACTATCAAGAAGCAGTTTATCTGCCAGGTGGCTGCCGGCAAATCCCGCGATCCCTGATAAGAGAACCCGTGTCATGTGCGATGGACTTTAGCGGATTCGATCTCGCCAGTAATCCATAATATCGGACAGAGTCTGGCGGAATGGAATCTCCGGCTTCCAGCCGGTGGCCTGCTCAAATTTACTGCAATCTCCCTCGAGTAAAGGAACGTCGGAGGGCCTTAACCGGGAAGGATCCTGCTTGACCTCAATCTGCAGCTTCGTGTGCGAAAGAACAAGGTCCAGCAACTCTTGAATGGATACCGAGGAACCGGTGCAGATGTTGTACACTTCCCCCGGCTCACATTTTTCAGTGGAGAGCCAGTACGCTCGAACCATATCGCGCACGTCGGTGAAATCGCGCCGGGCTTCAAGATTTCCGACGTAAATGACGGGCGGACGTTTATTCCTTTCGACTTCTACAACTTGTTTTGAAAAATTAGAACACACAAAAACTTCACCGCGGCGGGGACCGGTATGGTTGAATCCTCGGGTGCGAACCGCTTTGATCCCATAAGACATGAAATACTGATATGCCAGAACATCCTGTGTGACCTTGCTAACCGCGTAAGGGCTCAACGGCCGCAACGGGTTCGTTTCACGAATCGGAATCTCATTCGGATATACCATTCCATATTCTTCACTGGAACAGGCAATCTGCACCCATGTATCCATCAATTTCGATTCCCGGAGGGCCTCAAAGATGTTCAACTGCCCCAGGATGTTGGTCGTCAACGATTCGGCCGGCGCATTCCAGGAGCTGGGAACGAAACTTTGAGCAGCCAGATGAAAAATCTTGTCTGGGCGAACGTCCGCGATCAGCGCTTTCACCGAAGAAGCGTCGACAATATTGCACTCCATGATCTGGATTTTGTCCAACAGGTGCTCCACATTTTCAATGCGGCTTCGCCAACGGCGAATTCCATAAACTTCAACTCCTGGTTGGTGCTCCAGTATGTATTCTGCGAGATGGCTTCCGGCGAAGCCTGTAATTCCTGTAATCAAAACTCTCATTTGTTTTCCTTAGGAGAAAAATTTGTGCTACGAGCGTAATTCGTGCTCGTTTTGTTTTAAGAATTCAATGTATTCGGCAGTGCTTTGTTGCCAGCTGCGAGGCGTGTGACCGGTTGTTTCCGTATACCGTGTCAGATCCAGTACTGAGAAGGGCGGCCTTTTCGCCTGAACACGTAAATCATCATTTTTAACAGCTTCTACGAAATTGTTCAAGCCATATAAGTGGAGAATCGTGACCGCCTGCTCGTGACGGCTGCAATGTCCCGAATTACTGAATTGACAGATTCCGGATGCCTTCACCGAAAGTAAACGGAACACAGCATTGGCCACATCATCGGCATAAGTGGGGGCGCCTACCTGATCAACAGGAGCTTCCAGTTTCGCTCCTGCCATCGCTCTCTTCAGAACTTTTTTCACATAGTTATCGCCGTTTTTTCCAAAAATCCAGGATGTACGGAGAATTAAATGAGAAGAACCGGATGCCAGAATCTTTTTGTCCCCTTCCCACTTCGTAGTGCCGTAATAGTTGATCGGATTGGTCGGATGATCTTCGCGGTAAGGCCGGTCCCCTGCGCCGTCAAACACGTAATCCGTTGAAAAATGAACCAGAAAGGCATCGTACTTTTTGCATAACGTTGCGATATGTCCGGGTGCTTGCGCATTCACCAGGAATGCCGTTTCTCGAAACTTCTCGCAATCATCTACGCGCGTGAACGCGGCAGCGTTCAATACCAGTTGCGGTTTTGCTCTCAAGAAGATTTTTTCCATTGCCGCATAATCCGTTATGTCCAGCTCCCGGTGGCTGTATGCGGACAAAGCCGGTCCGCCAAATTGCTTGGCCAGAGCGCTCCCGATCATTCCGCGGGAACCAAACAAAACTGTTCGATGATTCAGGAAGGACGAATCTGCCATGATTTCTCGCTTATCGTTCCGTAATGTTTCTTATAAAATTCTTGATATTCGGCTTGCTTGTTACGAATTTTTTGCCACCAGCCTTCATTGTTTTTGTACCACCGAATTGTTTCTTCCAGGCCGGACTGCAAATTCTGTTGGGGGGACCACCCTAAACTCCGAAGTTTATTGGAATTGATCGAATATCTGCGGTCATGTCCCGGACGGTCGGTTACGTGATGGATGAGTGACGAAGGTTTGCCTAGGACTTTCAGAATGCTATCCGTAATCTGCATGTTCGTTACTTCGTAACCGGTGCTGATGTTGTACACTTCCCCTTCCGCGCCCTTCTTCAATAATAATAGGATTGCATCGCAATGGTCACGAACGTAGAGCCAGTCCCGGACTTGCTTTCCATCTCCATAAACAGGCAACGGAATATCCTGTAGCGCGTTCGTAATGAATAGCGGGATCAGTTTCTCCGGATATTGATTGGGGCCGTAATTATTTGACGCACGAACGATCATCACAGGAAGTTCATAGGTTTTATAAAAAGAATATGCCAGACGATCTGCTCCTGCTTTGCTTGCTGCATAGGGATTTGTCGGATGGAGAGCATCCTCTTCTTGAAAGGATCCGGTTGGACAATCGCCGTAAACTTCATCCGTGGAGATGTGAATAAATTTTTGAATGGTATGTTTGCGCGCCATCTCAAGAAGCACAAAAGTTCCATAGACGTCCGTCCGGATAAAATCAGCAGCGCCGTAGATCGAACGGTCTACGAACGATTCAGCCGCAAAGTGCACAACCGCATCCGTTTCCGCCATGAACCGGTCCATCAATTCACGATCGCAGATATCACCTTGAACAAAATGGTATCGCGGGTTTCCTTCCAGGTCAGTTAAATTGTCAGGATTGCCGGCGTAAGTAAGTAAATCCAGATTGAGAACTTCTGCTTGCGGATCAGACTCCAGCAGAGTGTGCACGAAGTGACTGCCGATAAAACCAGCGCCACCCGTAATCAAGTACCGGGTCATCGATCTTTACGCTTCCATTCGTAAGGAATTCCTCCGCCATGCGGATCGAGCCGGTATTCATCCGGATCTTTGTAGTGATAAAGTTCGGTGGGAACATTCACAACGATGGCTTCTTCCACACTCACACACATCCAACCGTGGTAAACAAGATTGGGAACCTGCACCATGATCGGATTGTGCACGCCCAGATAGAATTCGTTGATTTCGCCGTGCGTCGGCGAATCCTCGCGCGAATCATAAAGAACAAGTTTCACCATGCCATGAACGCATACGAAGTGATCCAATTGTACTTTGTGATAATGCCAAGCTTTCACCACATCCGGATAAGTGGTGGAAACATAAACCTGGCCGAACTTTGTGAAGAATTCCTCATCATCTGAGCGGAGAATTTCCAGCAGGCGTCCGCGTTCGTCCGGAATCACTCTCAATTGTTTTACTTTTACATCCCGTATCATCTCAACCTCAGTATATTTCTATTCTGCTGTTGTCTCCCACCAGAAAGCGATAAGCTTCCGGTGGTTTTTCGCTTCTGCAGATCTCTACGTTCACGCCGATCAAACTGTCTTCCACTCGCCTCTTCAGGTTTTGTATCTTACTGCCGCTCAACAGAATACTATGCTGCACTTCGCTATGAAGGACCTCACACTGATCTTGAATGGAAGTGAAGGGTCCGATGAATGCATGATCGATCAAGCTATTCTCGCCAATGATCACCGGCCCGCGAATCGTGCTGGAGATAATCCGGGATCCTTTTCCAATGGAAACTCGACCATCGATTCTGGATTGGGAATCCACAGTGCCTTCAATCGATCGCGGTAAATTTTCAAGCACGAGCCGGTTTGCTTCCAGCATATCTTCGAGCTTGCCTGTGTCTTTCCACCAGCCTTCCACAATATGCGGCTGAACACGGTATCCATTATCAATCAAATATTGAATGGCGTCCGTGATTTCGAGTTCGCCGCGACCGGAAGGCTTCAACACAGCTTCCGTCTCAAAGATGTGATGATCGAACATGTAGACGCCGACCAGCGCCCAATTGCTGCGAGGCACCTTCGGCTTTTCTTCCAGGCGAACCACACGGTCATTCTGCAGCTCTGCCACACCGAAGCTTTGAGGATTCGGAACCGCTGCCAGAAGAATTTGTGAGTTCGGTTGCTCTTTACGGAATTCATCGATCAAAGAGACGATTCCATTCTTCAACAGGTTGTCCCCCAGATACATTACAAAAGAGGATTGCTTCAGAAAATCTTTTGCGGTAAATACGGCATGCGCCAAACCGAGCGGTTCCGGCTGATCAATATAGGTGATGTTCACTCCCCATTTCTTTCCATCGCCGACAGCTTCGACGATTTCGTCTTTTGTTTCACCGACGATGATTCCGATGTCATGGATTCCTGCTTCCGCGAGAGTTTCCAATCCATAAAACAAAATCGGCTTGTTTGCGACCGGCATCAGCTGCTTTGCGCGAGTATAAGTAAGGGGGCGCAATCGCGTTCCTTTTCCCCCGCTGAGAATCAGCCCTTTTAATTCCATTCGCGCTAATACCTCGAAGAAGAACCGCTCTGGAAGTTCACGAGATTTCCGATGTTCGGAAGGCTGATCGAAAATGTGATCTGGTTTTCCTTTCCATCGGTTCGAAAGACTTCATCAAAGTGCCGGAATTGGACACCAACACTGAAACAATCATCATTCCACATCACTCCAAACCCGCCACTCAAGAATTTGTGTTGCGAAATGTCGTAACCGAGATCCCCCTGCAGCGCAATTCTATTCTTCCAGAGTCCAACACCGCCGTTTGTCTGAAGAGAGTTCCCTGGTTTTTGCCGCACCTGCCCTGGACGCAATTGAACGGAGGAAGATGGATTGGAATACACATAACTGATGTCACTTCTCCATCGACCAACGCTGCGAAGCGTAGAAGTAAGTTGAATGCGCGTCAACTGATGGAAATTGATGTCGTAATCGGTGGAGAATTGCACGTTGTAATGCTGGCTTGGATTGACCCGCACAACGGAACTGATGGGCGAAAAAGCTTCTTGATTGGGATTCTCGGGATCAAAAGAATCCGACTCAAACTGGTAGCTCTGCGATAGACGCCAGGAAATAAATTCCCAGGCCGATTCTACGGGAGGTTCCAGCGGCTCCGGATCGTAAAAATGATACTCGTCCGGATCATATTCCTTTTCATCTTTTACCGGCCGTTTTGCGTAAAGAAGATTCGTCAAAGAGTAAGTGACCGATCTGGTTCCTTGAATAAAATCGATGTCGGAATCAACACCGATGATGTTGTTTTGATTCGCTATGTCCTGACGATGACGGTATGTAACCTGTGGCTCAATCGCGTGCTTCCACTTTTTGGAATATCCGTTTCCCGGCGTATCGAAAACCTTTCCAAAATTAGGGCCGCGCAGGTCGAGAGTAACTTCCGAATAGCGGCGCGTGAGGGGATCTTCAACAATTTCTGCGCCGTTTTTCTGTTCACTCCAATGCGTGACACGGTAAGAATACGCGGGCGTCAGCGTTAACCAAGAAAGATAAGTAATCGGCCAGGAAATGCTGGGAAAGATATCATAGCGATGGAAGCTATTCGTAATTTTTTCGTCCAGAACTTTGGTTCCCTGGCCGAGATGATCGTAGGAAGTCAGCAGGCTTCCGAAAAAAGGAGTCGGACCGAGTTTTTGGCTTCGCGACTGAAATTCAACTTCCGGAAGATGAAAGAACGAAGCTGTAGAATTCGTGTTCCTTTCCCTTTCCTGAAAATTGTTCAGAAAATTCAAGCTGTAATAGGACCAGTTTCGAGTAAGAAATCCCTGGAATGTGCGGGTCAATGAAAGCGCGCGAGAGAGATTGTTGGAGTAATCCCGTATATATTCGAAGCTGCTGAAGTAGTCCACGACTCCTTTCGCAACAAATCCGCCAGGCACCTTTTGATTGACAGCTCCATGGACCGTCCATTCAGGACCAAGTAGACTGTCATCGGTAAAATAATATTTAACATTTCCATCTTCTTCCTTGGAAGCAGCGTAACGAAATTCCGCTCCTCCGCCGAAACCGCGATCCGCGTAATGATCGATCCAGTACGTCGAATCCATCGATCTGCTCATTGCCCAAAAGAAAGAACCGCCCACCCAGAATCCTTTGCGGCTGTTGGGGCCGAATGACGGGAACAGGAAGCCCGTAGCGCGATCCCGTTTGATGGGCCACATCATGTACGGCGAATAAAAAATGGGAATGCTCTTCGCTTTGAGAGTGAAATTTTTAAAATGAATATATTCGTTGATAGTCATCCGTGCCGAAGATGTATTCAATCGCCAGTGCGGAACAATCTGATTACACTCTGTAAAAACTCCATCATAGAGTTTGTATTCTTCTTCACCGATCTTATCCAGGCGTGTCCCCCAGAAAAAGATTTGC
Source organism: bacterium (assembly GCA_022616075.1). NCBI lineage: Bacteria > bacterium. Next base: position 745 of record JAKEFK010000333.1, on the reverse strand, counting down.
GGTGGAACAAATCCGCGCGCGTTGTACATGGAACCCTTTTTTGTTTCCAGATTCAGTTCCAGCCTGTCTCCCGTAAGATGCTGATCCGCCTGATCAAGAACCACGTTGCCCGTGGCAATCAAGTCCCTGGTCTTTGCATCGTACTCAGCGCGATCCGCCTGCAGGCGGAAACCCTGGTACTGGAGATCCACGTAGCCTTCCATGACGTAGTAGTTCGGACGGATCTCATTTTGCGTTTGGGCGGCGATTTTCAGTTCCTTCGTAAAAGTGGGACGTGTCCGCTTTCCGGGCTTGATGGTGTCAGGCCTTTTTGCCGGAATCGTATCCTCGTCGTCAGCCTGTGCTTCCGTAGGAAAAAGTCCGCCGGTTTTCTGAACCGGAGTTGGTTCCTCTTCGGCTTGCGCAAATACAGTGAGGGGAACTATGAAAAAGAATAAAAGAAAAGATATTAGCTTCTTCATCGTCAACATTTTACCTTATTTTATGGAGCGCGGGCTTCCAGCCTGCGCTCCGCTATAATAGATCCTATGAGCAAACGGTATCAAACCTTTGATCAATTCTGGCCCTACTATGTCCTGGAACATTCGTGGAGAGGGACTCGCGTTCTACATTTCGTTGGCACTTCTTTGCTTTTCGTATTCCTGATACATGCGGTTCTCACTCAATCCTTAATCAGTCTTCTTGCAGGGGTGATCTGTGCTTATGGTTTCGCATGGGCCGGTCATTTCCTGATTGAAAAAAACCG
>JAKEFK010000332.1 GCA_022616075.1 bacterium | reverse complement strand
TCACTCAGACTGTCACGCTCATGGGTGAGGTTCTTTTCTTTTGCAAGCAGCTCTTTGCGCGCACGAATCCATTCATCTCGTGATACGACTTTATGATTTTCTGTATTCTTCGTTGTCATGATTATTTCTCCTTTTTCTTATATGACGAACGAGAATTCTATTCAGGACATTTCCGTAGTCATATGGCAATCTCTCTTGACGACCTCCTATCTCTGTAGTAAAGCCTCCTATAATTATAGGAGTATCGGAAATTGCCATGAAGTTTGTAAAGTTGATGCTGATTTGCATGTTCGTTGCTTCCGTAGTGAACGCCGAAAACTGGCCGCAGTTTCGAGGTCCGAATGCGTCCGGAAAAGCGGATGGTAACAACATTCCAGAAAGCTGGAACGTTGAATCCAAAGCAAATATTTTGTGGTCCACTGAAATACCCGGAGTAGGGCATTCCAGTCCGATTGTTTGGGGAGATCGAATTTTTGTGACCACAGCGATCGGTTATGAATCCAACTGGCATGATGATTCCGTAGAACACACCTGGAAAATTTTTTCCATCGATGTAAAGACAGGAAAAATTCTCTGGGAACAAACTGCCTATAAAGGATTGCCACGTTCGAAACGCCATGAAAAATCTAGCCAGGCCAATTCGACACCAGTAACGGATGGAAAATATGTCGCAGCGATCATGGGTTCAGAAGGGCTCTATGTTTACGACTTTGACGGCAAGCTTGTTTGGAAGAAAGATCTTGGATTATTAAATCCCGGACTCGCTAATGATCCGACAAGTCATTGGGGGCATGCAAGCTCTCCTATCATATATAAGAACTTGCTGATCATTCAAAGTGATAAGCATGAAAATTCGTTTCTTGCAGCTTTTAATGTGGCGGATGGCAAAGAAGTTTGGAAAACGGCGCGTACCGATGAACTTCCATCATGGAGTACTCCTTCAATCTACACCGGCAAGAATCATAGTGAGATTCTAACCAATGGACAGTTCTTCCGTGGCTATGATGTGCAAGATGGAAAGGAGATCTGGCGCTTTAAGGATGCTGCAGAAGTAAAACAACCAACGCCTCTGGTTGAAGGTGACACTTTTTTCTTTGCCGGGGGATATCCAAGAGGGCGTCCGTTTTATGCTTTGCGCGCTGGAGCAACCGGAGATATCTCACTCAAAGAAGGGGAGACCAAAAACAATTTCCTCGTTTGGAGAATTGAGAAGGGTGGTCCTTACACACCAACGCAGATTGCGTACAAACGATATTTGTATTCTGTTCAAAATAATGGCGCGCTTACCAGCTACGATATTCAAACAGGTGAAAAGAAATATGAAACTAAGCTTGAGGGTGATTACAGTGCATCACCCGTAGCTTCAGATGATAATCTCTTTTTCGCAAGCGAAGATGGTGTGGTGTTCGTGGTTAAAGCTGGTCCTGAGTTCAAGCTGGTTTCTAAAAATGATATGGATTCTCCCTGTTATGCTACACCTGCGATTGCAAACCGCGTGATGTACCTCAGAACATTGGAAGCGCTTTTCGCAATCAGCAAAAAAGATGCAGCACAGTGATTTATTTGTTTTCCCCAAGTCCTGCGTGGCCGTTGTATGAAATAATGTTTTCCTTTGTAGATGTTGTTTCGACTTCCTTGGCTGAAGCCGATGGACGTTGCGATTTCTGCCACGGCACTGATTTGTCAACGTTGACCTCTTTTGGATTGTATTGCTCACTCCCAGCCGCCGATGCAATTTCTCCAAGAATGATGCGCTGAGCGCTTGTTTGATAACTTTCGAAGCTATCCTCCGCAAATGGCTTTTCTGATTTCGTTCGTTCACCGACTTGCTTTGTGTTGCTGGTTCCGTCTATAACATCGGCGATCTCCGATCCCTGAACTGGAATTGTCGGATTCTGATTTGGCGTCACTTTCATTGGCGGCTTTCTCCTTATTGAAGACACTCATATATATACCTGCGCAAAATCCAGTGATAACAGCTCAATATCGATTTGAGTTATGGGATTATCTGAGAATAATTTCAGGATGTCCTTTTTCGTCCGGTTCTTGTCACACAGGCGTATTGCACGTTTTTCCGACGCGCTTTAAGTTAGGCAATATGAAGGAGGTCTTTGTGAAGAACAAAGCACTACTGGTTGTTGATGCACAAGAATCTTTTCGTCATCGGCCATATTGGTCAGATACGGACCTACGTGAATTTTTGTTTCATTTACAAAGTTTGATTGACGGTTGCGCTGAGCGAAAGATACCGATTGTTCAAATTCTGCATACGGAAGAGAATGGAGCATTTGCACTATCCACCGGATGGGTGAAAACATTGGAGCCGATAAAACTGAATGCCGATGTAACGTTCCATAAGAATTATCACAGCGCACTTGCGGGAACACCTCTGAGCGGATGGCTGAATGCACGCAGTATTCACCATCTGATCATCAGTGGCATCCGCACTGAGGAATGTTGTGAAACTACGACGCGTCATGCGTCCGATTTTGGTTTTGCTGTTGATTTTGTTCTTGATGCAACTCTGACATTTCCAATGAAACTCGAACGAACAGGACGCGTTTTCAGCTCTGCCGAAATAAAAGAGCGTACGGAGATGGTTTTAACTTCGGGACAGTTTGCTAAAGTTGTTACAGTGAAGGAGGCTCTTTCAAGACCGTGAAGCATGTACCAGTCTTTTTTATTTTGCCTCCGCGGACATTGTTTCTAGATGTGGCAGGTCCTGCTGGAGCGCTCGCGATGGCGAATCGTTGTCAAGAGCATGTTGGATTTCAGCTTCGTTATTGCTCTCCTGGGAAGGGAGTAGATACTTCCATCGGCCTGCGACTAACGGATATCCATAAATTACCCAGCTCACTACCTCGAAATTCCATGATTGTTGTTGCAGGATCAACGAGTGGTCCGGATACGCGGCAATACATCAAGGACAGCGATCAAATTATCCTCTGGTTGCGGAGAATGGCGCGACCTACTCATAAATTGGTTTTTATTTGTTCGGGAGCATTGCTGGCTGGGCGCGCCGGTCTGCTGGATCATCGTTCGTGCACCACACACCACAGTCACTACGAAGAATTGCAGCAGATTGCAACCACGGCAAAAGTGTTCGACAACCGGATTTACGTACCGGATGGAAACGTCTATACGAGCGCAGGTGTCACAGCCGGTATAGATCTGATGCTGCATTTGATCGGTGAAATTGCCGGACCTTTATGCGCAGTTGCAGTAGCGCGAAATATGGTTGTGTATCTTCGAAGGACAGGCTCAGATCCACAGATTTCACCCTGGTTGGAAAGCAGGAATCATATACATCCCGCGATTCATCGAGTGCAGGATGCAATTGCCGCCGATCCCGCTCATCCCTGGACATTGAAAAAGTTGTCAGCTCTAGCCTATTCAAGTACACGTCATCTCGTTCGACTCTTTCATTTACATGCTCATACAACTCCGGTTGCTTATATAAATCGAATGCGAGTTGCACTCGCTAGACAGCTTCTCAACAATACAGAATTGTCGATAGAAGCCGTTGCCGAGCGTGCAGGCTTCGGATCCAGCCGCCATCTGCGCCGTGTATGGCAAGACTTTTCTTTAGCTGCGCCTAGCAAGTGGAGACGGCAAAATCAGGAATGACAAGAATGGATCGAATTCAATGTGGCTGGAGTGAGATTTGTTTTGTGCTCGTCCTTTGCTTTAGTTTTCTGGTATCGAGGGAAGTAGAGTCCGATTCGAACATCCCGACGAGCCCCAACAAGATTTGCAATTAAAGCGGCTCGCATGATCGACGGACGCAGCGATCAACCAATCAGTAATGCCG
>JAKEFK010000331.1 GCA_022616075.1 bacterium | reverse complement strand
GTTCAACCCCTAAGAATTGTTTTTGAGCGTTTATAGAGCAAATGGTGAGCGTGGTTGAATTTCTCATGATAGTTTTCGGACAGTCTCGCTGGCGTTACAAATCCTTAGTCGTAGCAGAGGACGGCGCGCTGGAAATTGAAGCGGACGTCGCGTGGTTTTTCTGGAAGGGGAATACGAACGTTTTTCACCGGCTCATCCACCAAAATTCTTTGAATCGCAAACCGGTCTTTGCCAAAATCCAGGTAAATGGGAACCGGCATTTGAAAGCCATCAGGAACATTCTTTTGTTGAATATCGCAAATTAAAACGTATTTATTTCCTTCCGCCGGTTCTACTTTCCATCGAAATTCGTATTTCGGAACGCGAGTGCCGTAAACCCATTGATCGAAAAACCATTTCAAGCTTTCGCCGTAATGTTTTTCCGCAATCTCTTGGAAACCTTCGGTGGTTGCGTTCTTCCAGGAATAGGTTTTCACAAAGTCTTTCATCATTTGGAAGAAACGCTCATCGCTGTTGGTTTGAAAATCCTTCATCATCATTCTCAGCATGTGGAGGACATAAGCGCCTTTCTGATAAACGAGAAGGTGATAATCGGCTGGACTTTTTGATGAGCTCAATCGGATGCCGAGCCAGATCGGACCGGATTCTGTGCCCATGGTAAGTTCGCCACGCAACTTCATCGCTCCATATGTTTGCCGGCGTACAGTCCCTCGATTCAATACATCATCCTTCCAGCTTTCCACAATTTTCATCAACAGATCTTTCCTGGGATGAGCGGCATCCGCGTAAATCGCGCCGGAGAATTCGGCGAAGCCTTCACTGATCCACTGATCATGATAGCTTTCCCATCCAACCAGATGCCCCCACCATTGATGAGATACTTCATGCGCGCGAAACGCTTCATCGATTCCTGCGAGTCTGACGTCTTCAAAAGTAACTCCGCTCAAATGCAAGAATCCCGGAAATCCCTGTCCGTGCGCTGCCGGAATCTCCGTCGCAAGAATGTTGTCGAATGGATAAGGCGCATAAAGTGTTTGAAAAAAATTAAGGCTGTTCACAACATCTGCTGCAACATTGTCCAGCCCACCTCCACCAATTCGAAACCCGGAGTGATGCTTTCCCGAAAAAATATCGGCCGGCGGTAAACCTTCGACCTTCACGTTCTTATGTTTGAAGTCTCCCAGCGAGAAACTCACAATTGCAACAGGCGTCTTCTGTTCCCACTCGGAGCAATTTTTCTCCTGTTCACTCCACTCCTTCAACTTTTTTCCAACGGCAAAGAGCTGCAGACTGCGCGGGTAACAATACTGGACTTTGCTTGAGGAACGGGTCAGGTAGCCGTAGGTGGGATACCAGCCTGTTGTATCGAGAATGACGTAATCCTCACGATTTCCGACGCGCTCGATCATGTGATCGGAACGGTAGACGAATTTCAATTTCCTTTTCTCGCCGCGTAAAAAAACTTCAGACAAAAACAGATCCAGTGTGTCCTGTTTGAGCGGTGGTTCACCGACCTTATCTTCTGCAGTCTCATAAATGAAGAAAGCAGACTTTCCGCGATCATCCGTGATCTCCTCCAGCTCCATCAACCGTGAAAAATTCAGGGGAATCGATTTCAAATCGGTAGTTGGCAGGATTTCAATGGTAGCTGTCGCTTGTAGCTTGCCATCCTTTTCAATATCCATCCTTGCTTCAAAGTAAGGAATCGTGATCTCTTCCGTATTTTTCGTTTCCTCCGTTTCAAAGGAGGACCAGACATCTACAAAGTCCATCTTTGCATGCTGGGTGAGGGAGATTTGTTCAGACTGTTCCGGATCGATCTCCAGTAAAAATTCCCCTTTAGATTTGCTAAAAAAATAAGCAGCAAGATAACCACTTTTTTCAGAATGAATATCGCGCAAGATCCTGGAATCTACATTTCTCAAGTAGCGTTTGAGAATTTTGTTTTTCACTTCCTGACATCGATCACATCGCGCCGTTTTCGCACGCGCGTCGCCGGCCTTAGCCTGCAGCAATTCCTGGGAAGTCGTATCACTGAATCGCAGGACTGCAGTATGAAACGGTTCTTCCAGGATTCTCGTATTGGTGAATTTGTGCAATTGATCCTGCTCCAGTGCATTGGGTGGCCGGAAGTGAAAAACGCCCTGGCCGGTAAAGAGCGCTGCGTGGTGACGACCATGCAACGGTTCGATCAGAGTAATTTCACCCGATTGCAAAACGATCGTTGCAGCATTCCGCTTGATGCTCAAGTTGCTGACTGGAAAGGTTGCGCTGACATTAAACGATGTCATCTGCCTGTACAAATCGCCCAAAGATTGCGATCGGGCATGCGAAGTTATGAGCAACATCGCGAAAAAAAACAGGCGGCATAAACTCTGTCGATTCATGTAAACTAAGTTTAGAATGAAAGCAGCATATTTTCAGCAGCATGGCGGTTCCGAAGTAATGGTTTACGGGGACCAGCCCGATCCTCAGCCGCGTTCCGGGGAAGTTCTCGTAAGAATTCACGTGGCGGCAATGAACCGCGTAGACAAATGGATTCGCGATGGATGGCCCGGCTTGAAACTCGCGTTGCCTCACATTCCCGGATCGGATGGGGCTGGTATTGTGGAATCGTCCGGTTCCTCGTTTCAGAAAGGGGACCGTGTTGTTATCAACGGCAATACCGGTTGCGGCGAATGTGAATTCTGTCTCGCGGGTCAGGACAATCTTTGCGCGAGCTGGCATTTGCTTGGAGAAACGACATCCGGCACATACGCTGAGCTCGTTGCCGTACCGGAGAGACAGTTGCTTCGCATTCCTGATTCCGTGTCGTTTGAAACGGCCGCTGCATCCGCGCTTGTTTGTTTGACTGCATGGCATTCGATGATTACGAAAGGAAATTTACGGCCAGGCGAAACTGTGCTGGTGATCGGCGCAGGCGGAGGCGTAAACACAGCCGCGATTCAGATTGCAAAATTGGCCGGTTGCACGGCGTATGTTGTCGGGTCGAACGAAATCAAACTGGCGGGGGCTCAAGCGCTGGGAGCGGACGTTTTGATCGATCGCTCTAAAGAAGATTGGGTAAAGAAAATTTTTCAACTCACAGCCAAAAGGGGAGTCGATGTCGTGGTCGACAATGTGGGAGCAGCCACCATGATGGGCTCGTTTCGCGCGGTTCGCCGCGGCGGACGAATTCTAACTGTGGGGAACACGTCCGGTCCGACCTTTGAAATTGACAACCGCTTCATCTTTGGAAAACAGATCAGCATCCTGGGCTCTACAATGGGCACGATCCGTGATTTTGCCGCCGTGATGAAAATTGTTTTCGATGGAAGAATCAAGATTCCTATTGATGCAATTCTCCCACTCTCTGAAGTGCGACAGGCGCATGAAAAGATGGAAAAGGGAGATTACTTCGGCAAAATTTTGTTGATGCCGTAAACAAAGTAGCGCGGACGTCCCGTCTGCGGCAGTTCGCAGGCCAGAGGCCCGCGCTACTCGAACGTCCCGCCTGCTTTATACTGAAGTAAATGCTTGGCAGCACCATCTCCCACTATCAACTGCAAAAAAAGCTGGGCGCAGGAGGTATGGGAGAAGTTTATCTTGCGCATGACACGAGCTTAAATCGCCTTGTTGCACTCAAAATCTTGCCGGCCGAGTTCGTTTCAAATCAAGATCGCATGCACCGTTTCACCCGCGAGGCAAAGGCCGCTTCCGCGATCAGCCATCCGAACGTGGCTCACATCTATGAAATCGGCGAGGAAAATAATATCCATTTTATTGCAATGGAATATGTGGAAGGGGAAACGCTCACCACAAGGATGCAGCGTTCGCCTTTAGGAATGGATGAAGTTCTTCAGCTCGCAATTCAAATCGCAGACGCGCTTCAGGAAGCGCATGGGAAAGGAATTATTCATCGCGATATCAAACCGGCCAATATCATTTTGACTCCGCGCGGCAAAGCGAAGCTGGTCGATTTTGGACTCGCGAAGATTTATCAGCAAGAGGAATCCATAGCCAGCCGGGTCTCTACCACAAGCCAGACGGAGATGGGAGTCGCGATGGGCACGCTTCCTTATATGAGTCCGGAACAACTGTTGGGACGATCCATCGATCAGCGGACCGATCTGTTTTCTGTGGGTGTGCTTCTATATGAGCTCCTTACGCAGAAGCTTCCGTTTCAGGGAAGAAGTTCCATCGAATTGGCGGATGCAATCCTGAACAAACCGCCTGCGGAAATGCAGGAAGTTCCTTCGCGATTGCAACCGGTGATCTCAAGATTGCTCGCAAAAGATCCGGCGGCGCGCTATCAACATGCCGGCGATTTGCTCGCTGAACTGCAGAAACTTCAAACAGTCCGGACAACATCATTCTCATCATTGCTACGTCCTGTTGTCCTTGTTCCGCTGATCGTTGTTCTCTGTGTGGCGAGCTTTCTGCTTTTCAGGACGGTTCAGCAAAATAAAAAGATACGCTGGGCGCGTGAAGTAGCTCTGCTAAAGATTACGGAATTGATCGATGAGGGAAAGAATGATGAGGCTCTTGACCTTGCACTGCAGGCGGAAAAACTGATTCCAAACGATCCGTTGTTAAAAAGTCTTTGGCATGGAATGTCTATAAAAATATCCATTCAAACAGAACCTGCTGGAGCAAATGTTTTCTTTAAAAAATATGATTCACCTGCTGATCCCTGGATTTTGTTGGGAACCTCTCCGCTTCAAGACAAGAGAATCGCAAAAAATTACGTTCGTTTAAAAATTCAGAAAGAAGGCTATCCGGAAATTCTTGCTTTATCGCCGCGTACTTTTTTCGAAAATGAGGTGATCCTTCGATTCAATCTGGAAGATTATAAGAAGGTGCCGTTAGGCATGACACTCGTTCCCGGAGTTCGATCCGATCCAAGCACACAGCGTGCGTCTGATTCTATACCTATTGAAGATGATTACTATATGGACCAGTTCGAAGTCACAAATCAGGAATTCAAGAAATTTGTGGATGCCGGCGGATACAGCAATCGCAAATTCTGGAAAATCCCTTTCGTCAAGGAAGGAAAGGATTTCACTTTTGAAGAGGCGATGTCTCTTTTTGTCGATGCTACCGGCAGGCCGGGACCGTTAGATTGGGAAGTTGGAAATTTTCCGGCCGGCCAGGAGAAGTTCCCTGTAACCGGCGTTAGCTGGTATGAAGGCGCGGCATATGGAGAATTCGCTGGGAAAGCTTTACCAACAATTTTTCACTGGTTTCACGCTTCGGGTACTCGTATAAATCATGTAATGATTCCATTCAGCAACTTTCGAAGTCGCGGGCCCCATCCGGCTGGAAAACAGGAATCGATGAGCCTTTATGGCAGTTTTGACATGGCTGGAAATGTGAAGGAATGGTCCTGGACAGAAGTTGCCGACGGAAGACGGGTGAACATTGGAGGGTCTTATCTGGAACCGGAATATCTTTTTCTGGAGCCGGACAGACGGGATCCTTTCACGCGTCATAAAACGATCGGATTCCGCTGCATTCAGTATTTGAAAGAACCTCCGGCGGCGCTTCTGGGCCGTTATCATACGGATTTTCGTGATTACACAAAAGAAAAACCGGTTGAGGATTCTACCTATGCCGTACTGAAAACTTTTTATTCTTATGATAAGAAGCCGTTGAACGCACGTGTCGAATCCAAAGAGCAATTGAGTTACCTCAGCAAAGAAAAGGTTTCATTTTCAGCGGCGTATGGAAATGAACGCGTAATTGCTTATATTTTTCTCCCCACAAATGCAAAGCCGCCCTACCAGACAGTCCTCTATTTTCCCGGATCCTGGGCCCAATTCTTTGATTCCAGCGAAAGACTTGGACAAATGGGAGAACATCTGGATTTTTTAGTTCGCAGTGGACGAGCTGTCGTGCATCCGGTTTATGCGGGAACACTGGAACGCGGCGGACGTCCGGATGCGGACAGCAGGAGCACGGAAGAACTCAGAGAATGGCGAATCAAGTACATCAAAGATGTCAGCAGGACAATCGACTATCTGGAGACTCGAGCCGATATGAATTCACAGAAAATTGCTTACTTTGGCTACAGTTGGGGGGCTCGTGTTGGAGCGATTGTGGGAGCTGTCGAGCCACGGATACGGACTCTGATTCTCGCGCACGGAGGATTGCCGATGAGCCCGCGTGCTCCTGAGACGGATGAAATCAATTTTATTACTCGTGTAGATGTTCCGGTTTTGATGATCAACGGCCGCTACGATCACGTCTTTCCCGTTGACACTTCACAGAAACCTTTTTTTCAACTGCTGGGGACTCCTGAAAATGAAAAAGTTCACATGGTGTTTGAAGGAGGACATTCGAACCCCCGGAGTGAAGTGAAAAAGATCATGCTGGATTGGCTGGATCGTTATCTGGGGAGGGTATAATCATTTTCATGAAATCCGCATTGGTCACGGCGCTTCTTCTTTTTTCCTCCGTTGCAATGGCTCAGGAGGATTGGACCTACATCAACCGCGATGAAAAAGTGAACCGGTTTCAGGTGACGTCAAAAGGCAAGTTTCACCTGGATGGCCAGGAGGTCTCGGGTTTTTCTTTGCAACAAACCGGGGACAAGATCGCGATCTCCCCTTCGTCTCCGGGCGGAAAGTACGCGGTGCTGTTTGCTTTCGGTGATGAGGATTCTCAGTGTGCGATATTGCAATATGAAAAGCGCGCTGCAAATGTCATGCACCTTGAAGGAACACCGATGGTCTGGAATTCCTGGTCTCCGGAAGGGGCTTATCTTTTACTGACAACTTATTCGGATGCGGGAAGTTCGCTTTATTCCATTTCACTTTCCACTTTTCAGCCAAAGAAAGTGTCGGTGAATCTCCATAAAGCGGGCGAGAGAACGGAGATCGACACAACAACCGCCACCTGGACAAGTCCGGATACTTTTGTGATGGAAGCCTCGGTTTATTGCGACCCCGCGAAACCGGAATGCACTTCTCAACTCGAAGAGAAGGCAATTCGTATCTACAAACTCACCGTCAATGCTGAGTCGCTGCAGGTCACTCCCGAGGAGCAAGCATTGCCACCGGAAGAGTGAAGACCTAAGCTTTCAAAACTTCCAGGATCTCGTCTTTCGCGCGTTGAATGATTTTCCGGATCCGTTTCAACTTTTCCGCGTTCAAACCATGACCGTGCATTTTCATCCGCACATGTTTCTTTAATTGAGCCAGATCTTCGAAGAGATCGTTGAGGTCTTCCATGCGGAAATTTCTCCAGTTCTCCATCTTCTCCCAGATGTTTTCCAGCTTTTCTTTCCGTTCCTGAAGTTCCTGCTTCCCTTTCTCGGTAATTTCATAGATGCGCTTTCCATCTTCCTCTCTGGAGCGCACCAAGCCTAAATCCTCAAGCATTTGCAGTGTGGGGTAAATGGTTCCGGGAGATGGACTGTAGAATCCGCAGAATCGCGATTCCATTTCTTTGATGATCTCGTAGCCGTGCCGTGGTTTATCCGCGAGAAGATAAAGGATTACGAACTTGATCTCACCCCGCTCGAAACCAGAGGAACGAAAGAAAGGTCCAAAACCTCCAAAACCTGTGTAAAAACCGCCAAAACGTACCACAATTCCACCTTCCTTCGATATGTAACGATATATCGAGAACGATCGAATTGTCAAGGACTTTGCATTACTATAGCTAAATTTTTTGTCATTTCAGCAAGAATTTCAGATTGCAGATCCTAGCTAGATTTCAGATTGAAATGGGCGATTGTAGATTGAAAAAAGGGATGGCTTATTGACTTCTGGAGTTTTGCATTTTGGACGAAGTTGTCGAACAGTTTGTAACCCCGGCCTCCGGCCGGCAAAAACTTGAACGTTTTGCGGACCTTGGCCCGGCTGGAAGCCGGCGTTACAAACGGCACAGAACGCTCGTCAAATCTACAATTCTCCAATTTCAATCTGCAATCTCGATACTGAAATCTGAAATGTTGCGGCTTTGCCGCTTTATGCCTTGGCGGCTTTGCGTTAGGTTTTAGCGAGTTGATCGCGGAAGACTTTTTCCAGCTTTTCGATTTTCGGGCGGATTACAAAAGTGCAGTAAGGCTGATTCCTGTTTTGATTGTAGTAATCCTGATGATAATTCTCGGCGGGATAGAAATTTGTAAAAGGACTGATCTCGGTTATGATCGGATCTTTCCAGATTTTCGCATCATTTAGCTTTTGCTTATACTCTTCCGCCAGACGCTTTTGCTCGTCATTGTGATAAAAAATGACGGATCGATATTGCGGTCCGTAATCATTTCCCTGCTGATCCGGCGTAGTGGGGTCGTGCGTTTTCCAGAAGATTTCGAGCAACTGTTCGTAATTCGTTTGAGAAGGATCGTATTCGATCTGCACGGCTTCCGCGTGTCCCGTATTGCCGCCGCACACTTGACGGTACGTCGGGTTGTGAACGCTTCCGCCTGCATAGCCGGAAACCACTTTTCCTACTCCTTTCACGCGCTGAAATACAGCTTCCGTGCACCAGAAACAACCTGATCCGAATGTCGCTAATTCCATACAAACTCCTATCTATTTATATGTTTCGTTTTTGAATGATGTTCTTCTTGCGTTGCATTTCTCCCGGAAGCCGCGATTAGCTTACCTGTACCGCCGAACACTTGAGTGGAGGCATTTGTCGGCTTCAGCGACTTGTTCGGCTATACGTTCTGCCAATTCTTTTTACAGACTGGGTGAATTCTTACTCTCGTCAGCACGCCGAATGAGTTCGTTTGACCGTAAACTTGGATCGAGGGCCTTACGCGCACTTTCAACACCCACGACAGGCATGCTGACAACATCAAGCAAACCTAGTTGAACGAGCACTGAAGCTTGGTCCCAGTAGATGTGCTCGTGGATCAACTTGCTACCGCTAAATCGAACGATGACCACTAGCGGGACCTCAACTTTCTTTCCAGTGGGGGCTATGCCAGGCAACATCCAGTCCATTCGGATGGTGTGGGTGAACTTAAAAACCATTTCATCCACCAGTTGATCGTTGCCAATAGTTCGCGAAATTGGAATCATTTCCGTGTCTGGAGGCATCTGAGGGATGAAATGTCGGGAATAAAACTCTCGTAGCTCATCTCGTCCCATCCCGCCGGTAAGCACGGGAATGTGATTCACGTACGCACGCTCAACCATCGTATCGAGCGTTTTCTCGGTATTCCGGGTCCCGAATTCGTGTCGCACATGTTCTTCCCATAACTGACGTAAAGATTCCTGATCGCGGCTGAGCTTTGTCTCTAATTTAGGCATTTCTAGTTCCTTCCTCATTTTCTCCAGTAGATCATATTTTCTATCATTATTCACAATTACGTTGCGCTGTCCTTAGTGGTAAATCTATCTTCACCGTTGCCAATGTTGGTGACGTGTAATCAGCGGGCCGCTTTCCTAGGTTGGTCTTTCAAAATCCGCACGATCGCAATTATTGTGTTCCAATTCCGTGTCGTCGCCGGCGCTCCGACCAATTTGTCGATCTGGCCAAGATAGCTGATGGTTTTCATGTGACGACGGTACACTCCGAAGACGAATCGGCTTTTCGTCGCGATAACTCGCACGAACCACTCCCCGCCTGATGGAAGTGTGATTGGAAGGGAAGCCCGGACGCGTCCGGCTTTCGAGAAGATGCTAACGAATCGAACAGTATCAGGACGAGACGGCTCAGTTCCGAACGGATTCTCCGTCTCCAGGCGGATAAGATCGCGGCCGTCGCAGAGCACAACTTCCGCTTCGAATGGCAGCCTGCGTAGCAATTCAGCACGGAACTTTGCTCTAGATCCAGGCTTACGAACGACAAACGTGCCTGCGGCGCCCACATTCACGACATCATAGTCGCTCAGTTCTCTTGCGAGGATGCTCGGGCGAAACGTCCTGTGGCCGCCAACATTGACACCTCGGAGGAAAACAATGAGAGCCATTCCGGGATTATAAAGAAAAAGGCCGGGCGGCGCTATTAGCGGTTGGGCTCTCGGCTCTGTTGTTAACCAAATATTGTCTGAGTTTGTTTGAATTGTTCAGAGCTGCGAGAGAGCCATGAAATTTCAATTTACCCACCTCAAAACCTTCTTTAACTGGACGTACTAAATAACGTAAGCTGATTGCGTTAAGATGCAATTTACGAATAAATGACGTATTGTACTGCGTCAGACTATAACAAACAGAAGTACAAAATTTCAAAACGGAACGCCATGAAAAGTTGGATCTGCGCATTTGTTCTCTTGCTCCTCCCAATTTATAACGTAGATGCAGTACCTACGGGTCCCTTGCCGCGCAACGTAATTCCCATCTCTTACGATCTGTCATTGAACATTTTTCCTGAAAAAGAAACATTTTCAGGAAAAGTTGAAATCGATCTGGAGATTCTTGAAGAAACATCCATCCTCTGGCTGCACGGAAAAGATCTCTCGGTGAGCCGTGCGATGATCAAGCTGGCAAGCGGTAAAAGCTTTGAAGTGAAGTATTCCCAGGTCGATGATGGTGGTGTCGCGCGTATCGACATCCCCACAAAAATGGAGCCTCAAAAGGTCACGCTGATCCTCACTTATGAAGCGCCTTTTAACCAGCGACTGGAGGGTTTGTATCATGTAAAGGAGAAGGGTCTTCATTACGCTTTTACACAATTCGAAGCTATCTCCGCGCGCCTTTGCTTTCCGGGGTTTGATGAACCTTCCTTCAAGACACCTTTCGACATTACACTGACAGTTAAACAGGAACAGCAAGCCATCACAAACACATTGCCTCTGGAAGAATCAAAACTGCCGGACGGCACAAAACGGATTCGCTTTGCGCGCACGGAAAAACTTCCCACGTATCTGATCGCTTTTGCCGTAGGTCCGCTCGATGTGGTTCAGGGTCCGGATGTTCCTGCGAATGAATTCCGCAAAGAGGCAATCCCGCTTCGTGGCGTGGCTGTTGCGGGTAAGGGAAAACAACTTTCGCATGCTTTGCAAAACACAGGATCCATCTTGACCGCTTTGGAAGAATATTTCGGCATCGGCTATCCTTTTCACAAACTCGATTTGATTGCGATACCCGATTTTGATTGGGGCGCCATGGAGAACGCCGGCGCAATCACTTTTCGCGAAGGCTGTTGCTCAACCAAGATGCTCCCTTTTCGCAGCAAAAGGCATTTGCCACGGTAATGGCCCATGAACTCGCCCATCAATGGTTCGGAAATATGGTCACAATGAAATGGTGGGACGATATCTGGCTGAATGAAGGATTGACCAGCTGGATCGATAACAAGATCATTGAAAACTGGAATCCGGAACATAAGACTGCGATCTCGGCCATTCAATCCGGCCACAACATCATGGACAGGGATAGTTCTGCTACCGCGCGCCCTCTGCACCGGATTAGCGGTGATTCGACCGAAATCAAAACCATAGCGGATGGAATTATCTTTGCAAAAGGGGCGGCGGTTCCGCTGATGTTTGAACAATATTTGGGAAAAGAAAAGTTTCAAAAACTGATCAGGAAATATTTGAACGAACACGCGTTTTCAAACGTTACTTCAGAAGATCTCTTGCGTGAGTCAGAAGAGATTGCCGGCAAAGAAATTGCGGAATCGCTGCGCACCTTTATCTATCAGCCGGGAGTGCCCTATCTTGAACTGCACACTTCGTGCGATGAAAAAAAGACGAGAGTGACATTCAAACAACGCCGCTATACACCGCTGGGGGGCAATGTATCCGGAAACCTGAAATGGCAGGTTCCGGTGTGCGTCCTCTATGAAAAGGATGGAAATCCGTCGAGGGCATGCGGGATTGCAGGTCCGGATTCGAGTTTGATTCTGGAAGCGGATTCGTGCGCGGACTGGATGATGCCGAATGCTGGAGGAACAGGTTATTACCGCTGGAATCTTTCATCGGAAGGCTGGCAAGATTTGCGAAAATCCGGCCTGGCGCATCTGTCTGTTGAGGAACAGCTAACTGTCATCGATAGCATTGAAGCGGCGTTTGCAGCAGGAACCATTTCCGCTTCCAACACGCTTCAGGTGCTGGAACCTTTTGCTGCGTCCTCAACGCGTGAAATTGCGATGTCACCGGCTTTGATCTTCAGCTTTTTCGCTGATTATTTGCTCGATCCGGCGCATGTAGAAGTGCTTCGAGCGAAGGGAAGGCAATGGTACCGGCCGGCTTACGAAAAATTTCGCTTTGATGAGTCAAAATCCGAACCGGACGATGCGAAACTTTTCCGCGCTCAGGTTATTGAATTTCTTGCGTTTGAGGCGCGTGATTTGGAAGTACGCCGGGAAGCGAGGAAGAGGGGACGTGCAACCATCGGTTTTGGAACCGATAGGAAATTGCATCCGGAAGCGGTTGGATCGAATCTTGTTGAAACCGTTTTGGGCGTGGCGGTACAGGATGAGGAGATTGCATTTATCGATGATTTGATCCGGATGTTAAAAGAGTCAAATGAATCACTTCTTCGTTCGCAAATACTATCCGCGCTCGGACGCGCTACGGAACCGGCAAAGGTTCAGAAGATTCTAGCTCTCTCACTGGATCCCGCACTACGCACGAATGAAGTGTTAAGTCCTTTTGAAGACCTGTCGAAGGAAAAGGAAAACTGGGACCCTGTTTGGAAATTTCTTGTTGCGAACTTTGACGCTCTTGTCGCGCGAGTTTCTCCCTCCGATGCGGGCTCATTGTCAACTCTGGCCTCCGTTTTCTGCAGCGAGCAGAAAGCCGTTGAGGTGAATGAATTCTTCGAAAAACGTATGGAAAAGCTTGTCGGGGGGAACCGCAATCTAACGAGAACTGTCGACGCTATCCGCGTTTGTGCAGCGAAAGCCGAACATCACCGCAGAGACGCATTCGAAATAAAGTAGCGGACATCTCGTCTGCGTTGAGCTCAGCAGGCGGGACGCCGCTCTACTTCTCATTGCTTTGGCACTTCCTTCGGTAGCGCAATGACTTCGATCTGGCGTGAGGGTTGCACATATTTTTTCAGCGCAGCCATGATATCTTCCCGTGAATAGCTTGTAATTTGCTGAACAAGACTCTTTACATCCGACAACTTAATTCCGCGGTAATCCAGTTCCGAAAGCACTCGCACCCAGTACCCCGGCTCCTTTTGTTGCGTTTCGATGATGTTCTTCATCTGATTTCGAACGGTTTGCATTTCTGCTTCTGTGGGACCATTTTGCACGAACTCCAGCATCATTTGCTCTGCCACTTTTGCTGCTTCCTCAACCTTTCCGGGATCTGCTGAAAAGTCTGTACCGAAAAATCCCATTTCCGGATAGCTCGTAGCCGGTGATGAGGAACATTCAATCGAGTAAGTAAGCCCTCGTTTTTCGCGAATTTCAGATTGCATGCGGGAGCTCAAGATTTCCGCTGACAAATCCAACACGCGCCGGTCCTTGACTTCATTCAAATTTGCGCCACGCCAGCCGGTCAGAACAAATCCGCGTGGAGTGATGGTACTGACTTCAATCTTCGCTTCGAGCGGGCCTTCCTTTACTTGAATCTGCCGGAGTTTTGCAAGTTCAGGATCCGTGCGCGGCCGTTTGGGCAAAGCTCCCAGATATTTCAGTGCAAGTTTCAGCATCCGGTCACGGTCCATGTCTCCAATAATAGCAACCTCGACCGGAGCCTGTGCAATCAAGGATTCAAGCCACTTTTGAGCTTCCGCACCGCGGATCTTCTTGATTTGTTCAGCCGTTGGAAACTTTAACCTCGGATCCTTTCCACTGATCAGCTCCAGGTACTTTTCCGATGCTTGCTCTTCCACGCTCGTTTTTATTTGCTCGATTGCCTGCAACGTTTGATCCTGCAAGACTTTCAGCGCGGCTTCTTCGACTTTCGGTTCCGTTAAAAGCAAGTAACTCAGGCGAAATCCTTCTTCGAAATCATCGGGAGATCCGGCAATCATCAGAGCAACTCCATCCCCGCTTCCAAAACCGCTTACAGTAACGTTTTTTCCGGTCATGAATTCACGAATTGAAGTGGAAGAGAATTTACGGGTTGCCGGTTGAGCTAAGGCGAGTGTCGCTGCCTGAGTGATTCCCCGGTTTTCTGTTGTTTCTCTGACTTCACCGCCGGCAAGCCGGATCAATGCCGAAACACTGTTTTTCTTGAAATCCATTTCACGTAAGTGAATCCGAATTCCATTTGTCAGTGTGGCGGAAAGAATTTTCGTTTCCGCATCTTCCTCCTGTTCAGCGATCGCTCCTGGCTCCGGCTCCTTTTCCAGTAAAGTGCGTGGACGCTCTTTTTGTTCCAGTGCCGATAGTGTGGATGCTTCCATACGCGTCGTTTCTTCCAGGATTTCTTTTTCTGTAGCAACCGGCATCCCCTGTTTTTCCGGAAGTTTTATCAACAGGAAACGCGATTCAGCAGAAAAATTTTTTCGAAAGGAATCAGAGACTTCCTGCATTGTGATGCCGGGCAATAGGGCGCGGGTGAGCTGCAAGCTCTGGGTTTGAGACATTGGCTTGCGCCCCTGCGAGAATGCGCTGTTCATTCTTGAAAGGAAAGTATTGGCATCCCATGTGGCTTCTGTCCGTTCCGCTTGTTCTGCGCCGGCGAGTGTTTCTTTCTTTGCATCCTCCAGCTCCGCTTGCAGAAATCCAAAGTCTCTGGCGCGTTTGACTTCAGTCAATAGAGAGTTGAGCACCGGTTTCCATTGCTCCGGCGCTCCGGAGGCTTCCGCTTCTTGAATCACGGCAGCATTTTGAAAAGGCGCAACATTTACAGAAGCGTCCTGGTAAGGCGCTTTTCCCTCTTCGACCAGCGCAAGCAATCGCCTGTTCATCATGACACTCGCAAGATCTTCGATCAGCTCTTTACGAAATTGTCCCACCGTTTGAAGATTCTGCAGCTCACTGATGCGCATCACGCTGATTTCGGCGGTGGTAAGCTCCGGATCGGTGATAATCGCGGCCTGCGCTTTTTCGTAAGGTCGAATGCCGGAATTCGCATTGGCGGGAGGATTTGGAATCTTCTTCCAGTCCCCGAATTCTTTTCGTATCAGCTCTTCCACTATAGAAGGAGAAAGATCTCCAACTACTAATAAAATGGAATTATCAGGCCGGTACCATTTCCTGTAGTAGTCCTGGAATGCGTTGCGATCCGCTTTCTGGATCACCTCTTCCTTACCGATCGGAAGACGATTGGCCAGGCGGGATCCGGGCAGCAGCGCAGCCAGCGTTTTTTCCAGCAACCGCTGTCCTACTCCTTTTCGCGCGCGTGCTTCTTCGACAATGATGGGTCTCTCCTTTTCGATTTCTTCCGGAATCAAAAGGATTCGAAAAGCGTAATCTGCAAACGTCTCCAGGCCATTGCGAACGGTCTCCTCTTTTGTATCCGGAAGGCTCAATAAGTAGGTTGTCTGATCAAAAGAAGTAAACGCATTCTGGTGTCGTCCAAACTTAAGGCCGATCGATTCGTAATACTTGATGAGAGTTCCGGGTGGATAATGTTCTGTTCCATTAAAGGCCATGTGCTCCAAAAAATGAGCAAGGCCTCGCTGGTTCTCTTCTTCATTTAGCGATCCGCTTCCCACATGCAGCCACATCCCGATCTTCCCGGGAGGAGTTTTGTGGGAACGGATCCAGTATTCCAATCCATTTTCAAGTTTGCCGATGCGAACATTCGGATCTACCGGAAGAGCCTGCTGCAGATTTGTTTCCTGCGCGAAGGCATAAGAGGTCAGGATTAGAAAGACGAGTAGTAATCGCTTCATGTTTAGATATTATAAGGACTCACGCCGGCGTGACGCCCGCGTTACTTTGTTAGGAGGGACTCGCATGCGTTCTCGATCTGCCACAATTTTCATTTTCCTCTGTTTCCTTTTGTCACTTGCAACAACGAATTTTGCTGAAGAAGAAAAGAAAATCAACTCAACTGGTCTGGAGGATCCAAGTGAATACAAGGGACTGAAATACCGTTCGATTGGACCTGCCTGGGGAGGGCGTGTTTCCCGGGCGACAGGAATTGCCGGAGATCCAAACGTGTACTATTTTGCCGGCGCAGCAAGTGGAGTTTGGAAATCGATCGATGGAGGTTTCAGCTGGAAACCGCTTTTTGACGACCAACCGGTCTCTTCGATGGGATCGATCGCCGTCGCGCCATCAGATCCAAATGTGATTTATGTCGGTTCCGGTGAAGCCAACATCCGAGGGAATGTTGCGGCCGGCAATGGCATTTACAGATCGCTTGATGCCGGAAAAACCTGGTCGCACGTCTGGAAAGAAGCAGGGCAAATCGGAACGATGGTTGTGCATCCGCGCAATTCAGAGATTGCGTTTGCAGCTGTTCTTGGTCATGCATTTGGACCGAATAAAGAGCGCGGTGTTTATCGTACAACGGACGGTGGCAAGACCTGGCAGCAAGTGTTGAAGAAAGATGAAAACACCGGCGCGTCCGATGTTGCGATGGATCCGGGCAATCCGAACATTCTGTTTGCGGGATTCTGGCAAGCGCGTAGGAGTCCCTGGTCGATGTACAGCGGAGGACCGGGAAGCGGTCTGTATGTTTCTCGTAACGGTGGCGACACATGGAAACAGTTGACGGAGAAGGGATTGCCGGAAGGAATCTGGGGAAAAGTTGGTGTCGCGGTTGCCCCTTCCGATGGCCGCATTGTCTATGCGATGATTGAGGCGGAAAAAGGTGGATTGTTCCGCTCGGATGATGGAGGAGATAGCTGGAATCTGGTTACGGCAAATCGCTTTTTGCGTGAGCGCGCCTGGTACTACACAACCATCACGATCAACCCGGTCAATCCCAATGAAGTCTGGATCCCGCAGGTCCCGATGCTAAAAAGCATCGATGGCGGTAAAACGTTTCATTTCGTAAAAGGGATTCCGCACGGAGACAACCATGATTTGTGGATTGATCCGCAAAATCCCAAACGAATGATCGGAGCGGATGATGGTGGAGTAAACATTTCGACCGATGGCGGCGAGACATGGTATGCGCCTCCGCTTCCCATTGCGCAGTTTTATCATGTTTCCGCGGACAATCGGAATCCGTTTCACGTTGCAGGCGCGATGCAGGATATCGGTACTGCACAAGGACCAAATCGCAGTTTGAATTTCCGCGGTATTCGAAACAGTGACTGGTACAACGTCGGCGGTGGTGAAGCGGGTTGGGTCGTATCCGATCCATCCGATCCCGACATCGTGTATGCAGGCGAGTACAGTGGCTATATTTCGCACTACGATCACCGCACCAGACAGGCGCGCAACATCAGCGCTTATCCCGAAAATGCATCCGGTCATGGCGCTGAAGATTTGAAATACCGTTTTCAATGGACCGCTCCGATTGCAGTTTCTCCGCATAATCCAAAAGTTGTCTACCATGGTGGCAATGTATTATTCCGTACTGACAATGCCGGACTCACCTGGACCGCAATCAGTCCTGATTTAACTCGCAACGATAAATCGAAACAAAAGTGGTCCGGTGGTCCGATCACGGGAGACAACACCGGCGTGGAAATCTACTGCACAATTTTCGCAGTTGCAGAATCGCCGATTGAAAAAGATTTGATCTGGGCAGGCACCGATGATGGTTATGTGCAAATCACAAAGGACGGCGGCAAGACGTGGACCAATGTAACGCGCAGCATGAATGGTTTGCCGGAATGGGCAACGATCACAATGGTTGAGCCTTCCAGTTTCGATGCCGGCACTGCTTACATTGTTGCCGAAGCGCATCGATTGGACAACATGAAACCGTATTTGTTCAAGACTTCCGATTTCGGCCAGAGCTGGAGCCGCCTGGATGGCGGAATGGCGCAGAATATTTATCTCCATGCTGTCCGCGAAGATCGCACGAACAAGAATCTTTTGTACGTTGGAACAGAACGTGGAGTGATTTTCACCAGAGATGGCGGAAAAAGCTGGCGATCGATGAAGTTGAATATGCCAACTGTTGCTGTTCATGATCTCGCCGTGAAAGAGAACAGCCTGGTTGTTGGGACCATGGGGCGTTCGATCTGGGTTTTTGATCATTTAAATGTGATCAGAGCGTGGAGTCCGCAGGTCACAACAGCCAGTTTCCATCTTTTTCCTTCGGCGGATGCAACGCGCTGGCAGTTTTACGGAACCTGGCCGGAAGATAAATGGATGGGAGAAAATCCAGGAGGCCGCGTAGCTTTTCATTACTGGCTGAAAGAGAAGCCAAAAAATGATTACACGATCGAAATTCTCGATTCACAAAATCGTGTGATCAACACGTTGAGCAGCAAACCGATGGAGCCGACCGGCGGGGGATGGGACATAAAACAGGAAGAAGAGGATCTGAAGAAACTTGCTTTGCCAAAAGAAGTCGGTGTGCAGGTCGTTTACTGGGATCTGGGTTACAAAGGCGCTGAAATGATTCAGAATGCAAAGCTCGATGCGGGCGATCCATTCTCAGGCCCAATGGTGGCTCCGGGCGCCTACACGGTTCGTTTGACGCTGGATGGGAAATCGCAAACCACGACATTGAAAGTTCTTCCGGATCCGCGCGTTAAGCTGACGGATGCCGATTACAAAACGCAGCTGGATTTTACGCTGAAAGTGCGCGATGAGTTGACTCGCCTTACGCGCACCGTGAATCAATTGCAAAGCATCCGGCAGCAGCTGAAATCGCGCAACGATCTGCTTCGGAAAAATGAAAAGGCGGCGCAGGTCACCAAAGATTCTGAAGCGCTGATTGCGAAATTGAACGACCTGGAAGAACAGATTCATAATCCGAAAGCGGAAGTTCCGTATGACGTTCTTGCATTCAAAGGTGGCGCGAAACTGTATTCGCGTATGTCTGGCCTGTACTCATTCAGCTTTGAAGGAGATGGCCTCCCCACGCAAGGCGTAAAAGAGCTTTTTGCGGATATGCAAAAGGAGATGGATGGTTATCAAACGCAGCTCAAACAGTTGATCAGCACAGATCTCGCGGCGTTGAATGAATCCGCGAAGAAGCTGGAGTTCCCGACCATTTACGCTCCTTAATAATCGTGGATCGTAATCGCTATTCTTAATCTTTTTTCGGAGCTTGTTCGAGCACGATTACGATCAAGATCACGATCCACGATGAACAAAGTGACAAAAACGGCCGGGTTGTGCGTCTATACTGTTGTGTAAGCATGACAGGCGCATTCGTTTGGACCCGGGGACTGAGCTTGACTGAAGAACGCGCTTCGGATGAGCTGCATTCACTGTTCGAACGGCTCGATTCGGGAGATTTCAAAGCCCTCGAAAAAATCTACGATGATTATGCCCCACAAATCTTTGGGTTAGCTCTCTGGCGTACGAGATCACGTAGCGACGCCGCGGACGTTGTCCAGGAGGTCTTTGCTCGCCTGGCAGGACGCGCCGGAAAGCTCAAGAATGTGAAGCGTCCCTACGCTTATTTGTTACAAATTGCTCACCGGATTTCGTGTGATTTATTCCGCAAGAATAAAAGGATCACTTACGATTCTGAAAACCTGATTGAGCCTGTCTCGAACGAATCCCAGGCAAAATTGTTTGCCGCTCAGTTGAACGAATTTCTTCTTCAATTGCCGTCCAAACAAAGAGAAGTTTTATATCTGCACTATTTTGCCGGGCTCTCACTGCGTGAGATATCCGAAGTCGTAGGAGTGTCTCTGTTCACAGTGGCAAGCCGCTGCCGTCTTGGTTTGAAAAAACTGAAACAACGTTTCGGTGAAGAAGTATGAAAGAAATCGCTGTTCATTATCGAGTTCCGGATCCACCAAAAGAATTGCGCGGTCGCGCCTTGAATGCTGCCAGAAAACAATTTCAAAAATCGAAGCCCGAGGATCATCGCTTGTTTTTGTCCTGGGCATTTGCTGTCACCGCGCTTGTCCTCTTTTTGATTTTTTGGAATCCTCCGATCCCTGCATCTTCAGCACAGTCACCAAATCCTAACGGGTTTGATTCTGACCCTGTCTTGCAACAGCTTTACAACGAACGGAGCTCCGGCAGAAGCATGATTGCGCGGTCAAATGAGATGAAGCTCCTGTTTCAGGAAAGACTATGAAAAGAAAACTGACTATTAGTGTGGCTGTCCTGATTTTATTCATCCTGCTTTTTGCGACAGGATCGCGCATTCATGGCAGCTCGGTTTTAAACACAGCTCTTGCGCGCTATGAAAAAGAAGCGGGACCGGTGGTTCCACATCGATACGCACCACCCGCTCCGACACCCGAAAACAGAGTAAAGGGGGACAACATCGCGATCTGGTTAAAAGCAGGGGCTGAGCTCGTTTATATGACAATGAAAGAAAAACGGTTTTTGGATGAACTGATTAAAAAGGATTATCGCAACTTGAGCACCTCCGACAAATCGGCATTGCTTGACCTGCTCAATAGAAATGATGTTGCTCTGGAAGTTTTGCGGAGAGTCACCAGATGCCAGAATTCCTCTTTTGAGCTTGAATACAACGCAGGCTTTAATATGCAAATTCCGCGATATCTTCAAATGATGTATGCACGAAGTTTGCTTGATTCTAAGGCCCGGTTGCATCTAGCAGAAGGACAGCTTGCCGAGGCGATAAACCTGGTGGCAGCAGAAGAAAGGATTGCTGCTGCTCTTCAGCATGATCCCGTACTAATCGGAGGTCTGGTTGGTCTTGCCGTCGAAAAGGACTATCACGAAATGGTGCATGTCATCTTGCCTCAAGCCGATCAAAGCATCCTGGCCGAACTCATGCAGCAGATGCAGCACCTCAAAACTATGACGCTTCCAGCATCACGATTTCTAGCTGCGGAAGGAGCAGTGCTGTACCATTCATTCAATAACCTGCCGTTTTCATCGTTGGAAGCGTACAGGGATGGGCCGAACGCTCTTCCATGGGTTCACCGCTTTTTCAAACGCCAGCTGATCGCAAATTCTCTCGATCTTTATGCAGATTACGTGAGTTTGTCGAAAAGGCCCTACCAGTCTATTTCGAAGAATGAATGGACCTCCAGTAGTTTCCTGAGAGAGGAATTACGCAAGGCCCTTTTCCCAAACGTTTCGAATATCGTGGAACGCTTTCAATCAGCAGAAGCGGCACGCATTCTTTCTAGCGCCGCAGTGGAATTGTGTTTGAAGGGACACACAGAGGGGGGCTATCCTGCTAGTTTGGCTCCCCTCACTTCTCCCTATACGGGTGAACCATCGGCTTATTCCGTTCATTCCGATGGATCGGCGACCCTTTCGTTTCCAAAGGATGATGCGTTCTGGGATAGCAATCACAAAGGAAACACAACAATGCGCAAACCTCGCTTCGTCTGGAATCTGCCTGCTGTAAAAACATTGTCATCAAAGTAGAGCGGACGTCCCGTCTGTGGACTTTGCGGGCGAGTCGCCCGCACCACTTTGCTTAAAATCTCTGTATCTGGATTCTGCGCTGCTGAGCTAAGGCATTGCTAAATTCTTGATATTCATCAGTGGACCACTTTCCGGCCAGGTGATCCAGGTCGTGATAGATTTTCTTCCGTGCCTTCGTTTGTCTTTTCTTGTTTGTTTTTTTCACCATTGCAATTTCATATGCAATCAAACTACGATGCAGTTTTCAATAGGCTTCAGGAGCGATTCTGGGTCTTCTCGAACGACTCCATAATCATGTGCTGGAGCTGATCCGGTTCAAAGATTTTCTGATCGCCGAAATGGTAGGTGCGTTCTGTTTTCATCACCTGGATGCTGGCCGCTGCGAGATAGTGAAAGTTATCCAGATAATTGCGTTTTCCCATTCCACCATAGGTGGCTTCCAGTTGTGAGAGTTGATCCGCGAGATACCGGTCGAGGCCCGGTCTGGTTTTTTCCAGGTCGATTTGTTTTGCTTTGATGAACTGGCCGGCCATGTTCTCCAGCTCCTGAAGGGCTTCCTTGTATTTGCGGTCCGAGATGCGTCGCGCTTCAGCTCCTCCCAGCAGGATGGGAATTCGTGAGCAATTTGCTTCATGGATAGCGGGATCATATTGAATCCAACCGAGGTTCCGCAGACTCAACCGCGAAGAAATGATGTCGGCGATATTCCGCGCAAAGGGTTCCACAGCGCTTTTGTACGACTCTTCAACGCCGGTGAAATGATTCAACACGTAGTGGATGCGAAATGTTCCCAGCGTGCGCCTGAGAGCGGTCACTACCGGATGCTGTCCGTACTGCGCGTGAAGAATATCGAATACGCGATCCAGATTCGGCACTTTTTCGTTATATACATCATCCGCTTGATGCATCAAATCCAGAATCTCAGAGATTTCTTTGTTGGAAAGGTTTTGCACAATGGGTGAGTGCGGCGCCATGACGACTTGCAGCTTGCGGAAGATTTGCGCTTTCACCAGGTAAGCTGCGGCAGAAGCTGCAGCCGGCAAACGTGGTGTAAAAATCAAAATGCCTGAATTTGAATAGGGCATGAAATCGAGAATGTCCGTATCCAGACCGGCCTTCATATCCAGAATCACGTAATCCACATTGAGTTTTTGAATAGCCTGAATCAATTTGTGCTGTGTAGCCCTTTTCAAGTGCGAAAAGTCTTCCATGAAATGGCGAGGCGCGGCGATGACTCCAAAGTTTGGAAAGCGGTTTCCCGGATCCAGTGACGAAGAAAGAGGTGTGATGCATTCCTGAAGCGGGATATCTTTGGTCAAGAAATGGTAGAGATCGCTCGGAAATTTCATATCCAGAAAAGAACGAATCGAACAGGTATCGAAGTCGAAATCGAATAAGACTGTCTTACCGTAGCGGCTCAACGCGAGGCCGAAGTTGATGGCGAGGGTCGTTTTGCCGACTCCTCCTTTTCCCGAAGCTACGGTCAGGATCCTTTTTGGCCCTGTCAATGACGTCATGGATGTCATGGTAGCATATGTACCGCGGACGACTCGTCCCAGATTGCATTTGCGGGCGAGACGCCCGCGATACCATCAGGAAATGATGATGAATGAGAAAGCTCCCCGTTTAACTCGGATTCAATGGCTGATCTGCGTGATCGCCGCTCTTGGTTTTGCCTTTGATATTTACGAACTTCTTGTCCTTCCTTTGATTCTGCGTCCCGCCATCACAGAACTCGGGAAGATTCAGTTCGGCACTCCGCAATATATGTACTGGCGCGACATGTTGATTTACATGCCCGCGGTTAGTGGTGGAATTTTCGGATTAATTGGTGGTTACTTAACGGATCGTTTGGGCCGCCGCAGAGTCTTGGTCTGGTCGATTCTCTTGTATGCATTTTCCGCGCTGGCTGCTGGTTTTACAACATCTCTTCCATGGCTCGTTTTTTTCCGCTGCACGACTTTCATTGGAGTTTGCGTTGAGTTCGTTGCGGCTGTTGCGTGGTTAGCCGAACTGTTTCCGGTTCCAAAGCAAAGAGAAGGAGTTCTCGGCTACACACAGGCTTTTTCCTCCGTTGGTGGTTTGATGGTCACGGGCGCCTACTTTCTCGCTGTGAAGTATGCGGATTCCTTGCCTGCGATTCATGGAGGTCATGAAGCGTGGCGTTACACATTGATTTCCGGAGTGATTCCTGCGATTCCGCTGATTGTGATCCGTCCCTTTTTGCCGGAATCCACCACATGGCAGCGGAAGAAGGAGGAAGGAACTTTGCGGCGTCCCAGTTTTGCGGAGCTTTTTCAGCCTGCTTATCGCAAGACAACTTTGATCACGATGCTGATGTTCGCCTGCAGTTACGGCGCCGCATTCGGCGCCATTCAGCACTTGCCGCAAATTGTTCCAGGCCTTCCGGAAGTCTCTTCACTCGCGCGGCCTGTGCAGCAGAAGGTAGTCAGCAGCGTTCAGTTTTTTCAGGAAATGGGCGGTCTGACTGGGCGCTTCATTCTTGCATTCCTCGCCGTGCGAATTTTAAGCCGGCGAAAACTGCTGCGTGTTTTTCAGGTACCGGGACTTGTTATCGTACCTCTTGTATTTCTGTTTCCTGCGGTAAAGGATCTGGAAACATTAAAAGCGGGAATTTTTGTCGCGGGACTTCTAACCGTTGCGCAGTTCTCATTCTGGGGAAATTATTTGCCGCGGGTGTATCCCACACATCTTCGCGGCACAGGAGAAAGTTTTGCTGCGAATATCGGGGGCCGCATGATCGGAACCTCCGCAGCGTTGTTGACAACACAGTTCGCGAAACTGATGCCTGGCACAACTCCCGCGATGAAGCTCGCATACGCGGCTGCAGGAGTGGCGCTCCTCGTATACGCGGTGGGTTTCATTTCTAGCTTTTTCCTCCCCGAACCCGAGAAACAGGAGCTACCTGAATAGGTAATGAAGCCCTCTATCCTGGTCCTGTGTATGCTTCTTTCTGCTGCATCACTCTTTGCAGGAGTTG
>JAKEFK010000330.1 GCA_022616075.1 bacterium | reverse complement strand
TCAATCAAATGAAATGAGAATCCCACTGTGTGGGAGTTTGTGGCGGAGGACGAACGAAGAGAGGGAGGGGATCAAATTTATATTGCAGATGAGCCAGTATCGGGAGGATCGCCGGCGCCAAACAATGAATGGATCATTCAGGAAGCCGCGCCTTCGCTGAATCCTTACGGAATCGTTTTAGATTGGCAAACATGGGATCAATATTTTGACAGGGTGGACAAGAACCGGAGCTCAGTGAATTTTGCATTCATGGTAGGCGCCACACAGGTGCGGCAATTTGTGATGAAAAATGAGATGCGTGACCCATCGGCTGCCGAGCTTGCAGCAATGCAAGAACAGGTCAGAATTGCGATGAAGTCGGGCGTCTTCGGAGTCAGCACGTCGCTGCTTTATGCTCCCGCTTCTTATTCTAAAACTGATGAAATCGTCGCTCTGGCAAAGGTGGCATCAGAGTATGGCGGCTTCTACGCATCTCATATTCGAAATGAAGCGGACCGCTTGTTGGAGGCGCTCGATGAAGCGATTGAGATCGGGGGCAAAGCGAATTGTCCTGTCCAAATCTGGCATCTAAAGGCGAGCGGAAAACAGAATTTCAGCAAAATGAAAGATGCCTTACAAAAGATTGCGGATGCAAGAGCGCAAGGAATCGACATGACCGCTGACATCTATCCTTATCCTGCCGGAGCAACTTCGCTGGCCGCCTCCTTGCCGAAATGGGCGCTCGAAGGCGGCACAAACACCATGCTCAAGAGACTTGCTGACTCGACAACTCGAGAAAAAATCAAGAAAGAGATGATGACAAGCTTTCCGGAAACCGACAACATTTTCCTGGATGCCGATTCCGGCAAGAGAATCATGATCGCTTCCGCTCAAAAACCGGCACTGAAGAAGTATGTCGGTAAGATGTTAGAAGATATCGCTAAGGATCATTGCGCAGACGAGCCGGAAACACTCTGCTGGTTTGTCGAGCAAGATCAAGGCGCAACCGGGGCAATTTATTTCACCCAATCGGAAGAAGAAATGCAAAAAGCGATGAAGGCGCCGTTTGTGGCCTTCAACTGTGATTATCCCGGAATGGCCACTGATGGAATTCTTGTCAGGGACCATCCACATCCGCGTGCTTATGGCACGTTTCCAAGAATCCTTGCAAGATATGTCCGTGAAAAAAACGTGATGTCGCTCGAAGAAGCCATTAGAAAAATGACGTCGCTTCCTGCTCAAAGACTAGGGCTCCAAAAACGAGGCATATTAAAAGAAGGGAACTATGCCGACATAACGGTTTTTGATTTCAACGGCGTGCGCGATGTGGCAACGTTCGAAGATCCCAGTCACTATTCCGAAGGAATCATTTATGTTTTTGTAAACGGCCGGCCGGTTCTTGCCAAAGGCGCGATCACCGAAAAATTGCCCGGACGTATTCTGTTGCGCGGTCAAAACAATTAGGAACTTGTAGGGGCGGGTTAAAACCCGCCCGCAATATTAAGTGCGGGTCTGAGACCCGCCCCTACGTCACCAAGGAGGACGCTATGCTTGCAACTCTGGTAAGTCAGAAAGACGGCAAATTTTATTTTGTAAGTTATAAGGCAGACGATTTATTACCCAAAGTGCACTTCAGCAGCCGGTATTATTTTGAAGGGGAAGAAATTCCTGCTTCGGAAGTTCATGTCCATGATGAGATCGCAAAATTCATTCATTCCATTGAACGAAAAGAGCTTGCGTTTCAAAGAATGCTCAATCGTAGAAAGATCAAGGAGATCGTCAACTTTTATGAGAACGCCGCCGCTCAGCCGTTGATCCCGGGCACCATTTTGCTGTTCACACAGGAGCAATTGCAATTTAAGAAGCTTGGTCAATTTGCCTCCGTAGGCGATCTCAGCGAGCCTACGTCGAAGTATCTCGTAATCGATGGACAGCATCGTCTGGCGGGTTTGCATTTCTATGCCGAGCACCATCCGCAGGAGATGGATCTGATCGATGTGCCGTGCGTCATCTTCGATGGAAAATCGGCCGACTTCGCCGCCGAAATGTTTGTGATCATCAATTCCACACATACAAGAATCAATAAATCACATCTGGTCGATCTACTGGATCGAGTAACCTCAGCAAGTCCGGAAAAGAAACTTTGCGCCAGACTCGTCACGATGCTGTACGAGAACGGCACGTCCCCGTTGCAATACAGGATCAATCGTCTCGGTGGCCGCAGCAAACAGGAGAAGTGGATCCTTCAATCAGAGCTCTACAACGAATTTCACAGATTGGTTGAGCAAAATTACGATTTCTGGGAATTTAGTTTCAATTTAAAAGCAGAGAAGGCTTATTCGTTTGTCGTGGATTACCTTAAGGCAGTCGCCGCGGTGATGGAAAACATCTGGGGAAAGAAGACCTATATGTTTCATCGGGCGGTGACCTTAAAGGCGGTTTGCCGGGTGCTGGGCGACATCATTGAAAAGAACGACATCTTCGAAGAATGGGAAGAGCGCAATCAGAAAGCGTTTCTCGATCGTGTAAAGAACTGGAGCGCGCTGACGAAAGAGTTCCGCTCAGAAGGATTCTATGAGCGCTTCGCCGCAAAAGGTCAAATCGAACGCACGCGCAAGATCCATGAGTTTCTCAGCAGGAACCTGGCTTCCTGAGAACAAACTAGGGGGTGCCCGCTCTTACGGCTTCAATCTCATCGCGGAGCAGCGTTATTCTGAACCTCACCGCCTCTCCGTCTTCGTTCAAAATGAAAGTGACATAAGCAGGATACGCCTCTCGAAACACGGGATCCCGCCAGCGCACAAAAAACGTATCGAACTGCCACGGAATCAGTTCCGCTTCTGCTCCTTTCGCGATTTTCCAGGCAAGGTTTTTGTCAGACAACGAGATCTCGATTGGTCCGTACGTTGGATGCTCATACCGGCCCGCGTAGGAAGAAAGAGGTAAGGATGGATTTGCGCCCGCCTTTCGCGAAGCCTCGCGGCGGCGCTCCTCTTCCGCATGTTTCTTGTGTGTGTTTGCATAGACCGGCAGCAGCTCACCTGCCCAATCGTAAGGTTCGACGCCCAGGTAATGATCGAAGATTCTGGATGCGATTGCTCCATGATGGTAGGGCGCCGACCAGGTGTTCAATAACACGACCACTCCCAGCTTCTCCTTTGGAAGCAGCGTCATATAGACGGGCATTCCGTCGCCGCCTCCGCTGTGCCAGATCATCGGATGGCCCCGATAATCCATTACATTCCAGCCCAATCCATAACCTCCGAAGAACTCAACTTTTCGAGAATCCCGCCACTCCTGAGAACTTGCGATCAGGACCTGCGGAGAGTGCATTTCCAACAACATCTCTTTACTCAGCACACGCTTTCCTTCCCATGTTCCGTCACCTGCATGAAAAAGAAGCCACTTGCCGAGATCATAAGCAGTCGAGAGCAGTCCTCCGGCCGGATCGGTGTTGTAATCCATCCAGCGCCACCGAAGCTCCTGCTGGCGGCCGTCGATGAGATCATGGGGGTAGGAGGCGTTTGCATCTTCCAACGGATTACCGCCCACGCGCGTGCGTTCAAGTTTTAGCGGCTTGATGATTCTCGTTGTGACCAGCTCACCAAAAGTGCATCCGCACGCCGCTGCCGCCGCTTCTCCAGCAGCAGTGTACAGGATGTTTGAGTAAGTTACACCCGTGCGAAACGGCGTCTGCGGCTCAAGCGTAACGATGCGTTCCAAAACTTCCCGTGTCGTAAATCCTGTAAATCGGAATAAGGCGTGAGCGCTCTTTAATCCTACGCGATGTGTCAGCAAATCGCGGATGGTGACATGTGCCGTCAAATAAGGATCGAAAAACTCAAGCCACGGCAGATGTTTCCGTACCGGATCGTCTAGTTTCAGTTTGCCTTCATCAATCAGAACGCCGATTGCAGCGGCGGTAAATGACTTCATGAGCGAAGCCGAATCAAACAGTGTGTTGCCATCAACCGCCACCGGGTTCCCCACCCGCCGAACACCGTATCCCTTTGCCAGCACACGGCCGTCTTTCACGATCGCAATCGCGGCGCCAGGAACCTCCGCTTCCCTTAGCGAACGGACAATGTAGCTATCAAGCTCAGAAGGAACCGAGTCGTCCGATTGCGACGCCTTGCAGTGCGTAGCGAAAGACAAGCACAGCCCAAAGGTCATGAGTGTTAAAAATTTAACATTTATGGAGTTTAAAAAAAGACGATTGTTTTCGTTTTTCACTTTTCCATCCTCCCAAGGATTTCTATGGCCGTGTATCGAATGAGTCCGTTTTCATCGTTTTGCATCGGTTCAACCAAAGCTCGCCAGCGCGGATCCGAACCGAAATACGGCAGTGCAGCTAACCGCACCTGCCATGCGGGATCGCTCAGGCTTTTTTGCAGTATCTTTGCAGCCGCCGGATCCCTGATTTGCGCCAGTGCAAATGCGGCCATGGCTCTCATGCGCCAGACAGGATGCTCCATGTCTCGAATCAAGGGCGGAGCCGCATCTCGTACCCTGCCCAGACCGAGTATGTACGCCGCATATGCGCGAACACGCCAGTCTTCATCATCCAATCTCTTCAACAGCGAACGGATCAACTCGCCCCCTTTCGCCTGAGCCATGCCCCATCGCGCGCGCTTGGCTACAAAGTCGGCGCGCGATCGTGCCTCACGATGAGAGAGCTGCTGAAGTAGCTCGAACAAGTAGCGGTCACGCGGATCGTCCAAAGGAACACTGGAGACGCGCCCGATTCCATCTTCAGGCACCAGCTCGCTTTCGGGTTCCCGGTAAGGATCCATGATACTGTTGGGCGCAGGCAGGGCGGCAAATCCGTTCTCTGTGGGCCCTCTGTTATCGCTCCATCCGAAATCTACTAGAACTGTTGCGGATGTTGTGAAGCAAACCAGCAGAACGACTGTAATTCGCAATCGAGCCGAAAGCTTTGACGGAAACTCGTTGAGTAGAGCATTCACTCTTAATTCAAGCGTCGAAGAATACCCCAGTAAACCAGTTCTGGCTATCCATGGCTCCTGTTGATGCGCCGCAAACCGCACGAGCAGTTCCGCATAAGCCGCAGCATCGATTCCGCAGGCTACAACATGTTCATCACAAACACGCTCTGTTTCCACAGAATGCCGGCTCGCAGCCCACCAAACCAAAGGATGGAACCAGTACATCACGCAGCAAATTCGTGCAAGTAGTTTTGTAAGCGAATGGCGGCGGTCGATGTGTTCCGATTCATGTTCCATCACAATCTGCCAATCCTGTGGAGTCCACGTAGAACAGGATTGGGGAACCAATACAACAGGCCGAAACAGCCCCGCTGCCGCAGGTGATTGGAGGGTTTCGGAAACCAACACTTTCATGCTCCGCGGCAAAGGAAAAGGTGCGAAGGAGCATTCCTCTGCCTTTTTTCGTAATCCGGATACGGCAGAATAGGATCGTATCAGCCGCCAGGAGAAAAATGCCGCGCCACCGAGCCAGAGAAGAAAAGGCCATCGTAAATTGGTGTTGGTTGCGCTCCAATGACCGGAATGTCCGGATTCCAAAGTCGCTTCCAGCCAGTCGGGGAAAATCGGTTGAACAACCGGCTTTGAAATTCTCGATACCGGCAAAATGGAGAACCGAGGCAAAGCGGAAAGCATAGGAAGGATAAGTAAAAGCGCAAAAGTCCACGTTAAAAGCTGATAACGTATTCCGGACTTCGAACGTCGAATGATCAGACAAAGCAACCAGGCTGCGCACAAAACCAGCGTGGCCCTCAAACTAATGTCGACCATACAGCCGAAACTCAGACGCGCCTCCGTTTTCGTGCCTTATCAATCAGTTCTTTCAGGATTTCCAACTCATTCTTTTCAAGCTTTCGCGTATCGCCTAACAACGAGGAAAGCGCATGTACAGCGGACCCGTTGAAAAAAGTGCCCAACACATGTTTCAGCATTGTGCGCCCCGTTTCTGCGCGAGGCCGTACCGGATAGTACAGAAATCGGCGTCCTTCTTTGATGTGCCGGATATGACCTTTTCGCTCCAGCACGCGAAGCAAACCGCGAACGGTAGTGTATGTAGGAGCGTCCGGCAATGCTACCATGACCTCCGCAGCGGTCGCTTGCCCTCTTTGATAAATCGAATCAAGAATCTGGCGCTCCCGGCGGCTTAACCCGAAGGGAGTCCCCTGCCTGCGCTTCATGTGTTAAAAAAATAACACATATCGATTTATCTCGTCAAGAGGGTTTTTTGGAAGTTTTAAAGCGTCAAATCTTGGCATGGACAAACCCGTCTGATACAATGTCACGTTTCCTTATGAAGAGACCCCCCGTCGTTTTCCTCGTGTATCCGCCGGATAACGAGCCATGCAAAATTTTCGCTCAAGCGCTTCAAGAATCGCTAACGGGCTGGCAGGCGAGCGCCTGTGAAGCGAAGGTCAAGACTCTACTGCTCGACTCGCGAAAGGCGGACCTGCTGCATTTCTTGCTTCCCCCGGGCAACAAGCTGCTGCCGTTGGCGAAGAAGATTGCAGCCGGAAAGCGTAGCATTCACACGGTCGTAGCATCGCCTCGCAAGAATCAGAAATACTCGGAAATTCTTTGCGCCGCGCGCGCGGTTGTGTTTACGCAAGCAGAAAAGACCGAAGTGGAGCGGACCGCTCCGGGCACATCGGTCAGTGTCATTGCTCCCTGCAAGTCATTTCCCTCTGAAAATTCCTTGCAGCCGGCAGCGCATCTGCGGGAGCGGCATCAGGTGGGAGATCGCTTGCTGGTGGTTGCTTTGACCGACATAACCAACAGACCCGTATTTGATGCCTTCTTATATATATCGCGCGAATACAATCGCCGCGGAGGCTTCCGCTTTTTGATTCCGCGGTACGATCATGGAAAGGAAACCAACCTCTGGCGCGGCAGATTGCAGGAGACGATCCGTCAGGAAAAACTGGACGCCGTCACTATACTGGAAGAGAGTGATATACAATTGTTCCTGCCGGGCGCCGACTTCGCCCTGCATCTCGAAAGAGAAACAAATTCTAAATTTGGGTTTTCACTTCCAGCCATCGATTTTCTGCTGCTGGGAAAACCCGTGTTCTGTTTTAATCAACCTGCACTCAATGAGGTGATTTATAAATTCCAGCCGCGCTGGGTGGCCAACAATATCGAAGATGTGATTCGCGCGTCACGTGATCTCAGAAAGGACCAGTCTTCGCTTCCACAGATCGCGGTAGATTTGGCCCGTTATGCGAAAGAAATTTTCAGCCCGGAAAACGTAGCTTCACGCTATCATGAGATATATCATCAAGTTTCAGGGGCATTCAATTATGAGCTATAACCTGTTCTTATTGCTCAACATCAATCACGAACCCGAGCCGCTTTTGGATTTCATCGGGACACACCTGGAGCGGACGGGCCCTACAACTTTTTGCATCGATCATTCGCCGGACACTTTTTTCAGCGCTGAATATCTGCGTGAAGGCAGCGACAGCAGTCTTGCGATCGACATACCGTTCGGCTCAGAGGAAACTGCGTTGCGCGAAGTATTTGATTTTATGACAGAGCTTCAGGAGTACATCCAGTTTCAATTATTGGATCCGCAGTTGGGCGGACTCGTTGAGCCCAATGAGACGGAACGCATCTACGCAAAGTGGAAAGACTCGAATGTCCAGGCGCTGGAAAACTTCAGTGACGGTCACCACTTTCTTCGAAGTATGGAGGTGCGGGAGGGAAAGAAAACGATGATTGAGGCCATCCGTTTTCGGGAAGAGACGTGGCAGAATCATTGTTCGGTGGCGCTGGCTTACGGCAGAATTCACGACGCGGAGAACGCGCGCAAACATTTTCAGCGCGCCCTCGAGCTCGATCCGCAAAATGCAAGTATCCTCCATGCACTCGGTGTTACGTACTTCAATCTCCAGGAATACGAGAAAGCGAAATCCGTTTTGCAGGAAGCGCTGGATGCCGACCCCGACAATGAAGCGGCGAGAGAACTGATTCGTGATTGCGAGAGTAAAGATCTCAAACATGATTGAAGAACTGAGGAAACAAGCAATTCGCCTGTTGAAAGAAGAATTCGATCCTGAATTCAACTGCACGCTGAAGCATGAGGAGACCTACGAACACCATCCACTTCACGATGCAGGTATCAGCGCGATGTTCTCTTTTCAACCAAATGAACAAAAGCCTGAGCGCTTTTATGTGATCACCGGCGACAGCCTCTCAATGATTTATCCCGATTTTGGCTAGGCATTTGCTTTTTGGGTCAGCGGGGCGGAAGCTGGAAAATACGTTGGATGGCTGACCTCTGCCTTGATTCTACACCCTAATCAGCATTTT
>JAKEFK010000329.1 GCA_022616075.1 bacterium | reverse complement strand
TCCCATTTTCTGGCAAGTTTGATCATTTGATCAGGACCTGGAAGGGTGCGTTTCCTGTACGCTTTTTGAATGGCAGCGCGGATTCCATAATCTCCTGTCGGCAGGACGTTAGGACGGCGCAATGCAAACATCAAAAACATTTGGGCGGACCACACGCCTATGCCTTTCACGCGCGTGAGATGTTCAATAACATCCTCATCTTTCAATCCTGGCAATTGTTCGAAATTCACTTCACCATTTTTTGTTTTCGCGGCAAGATCCCGTATGTAACTGAGTTTTTGTTTCGACAGTCCCGCTTTTCGCATCTCCTCTTCGGTTAACGACAGAACAGATTCCGGAGTTACCTTACCGCCGGCCGCAAGTTCAAAGCGCTCATAAATGGTCCGCGCCGCTTTTCCGTTCAACTGCTGGTACACAATCGCGCGCGTTAGCGATTCAAATGTCGGTTCGGCATAAGCAGGCTTGAGAGGTCCTACGCGTTTGATAATTCCGGCGATCACAGGATCGTTTGCTTTCAGATGAAGAACTGCTTTTCGCATACCTCAATCCTTTTTATGTTTCACATCAAAAATTCGAATCTGACCTTCAGCTCGCGGCTCAAAAACGAGAGAGTCCTTGAGAGCATAAAGATCATCTTCCATAAAAACGGGAATCACCGGAACGTCCTGGATAACAATTTCTGCCGCGCGGTGCAACATTTTCTTTCTCTCACGATCACTAAGCACCTGGTTGTGGCGCTCGCAGATACTATCCAGCTCGGGATTTGAATAC
Source organism: bacterium (assembly GCA_022616075.1). Classification (NCBI taxonomy): domain Bacteria; species bacterium. Next base: position 15,862 of record JAKEFK010000329.1, on the reverse strand, counting down.
CGGCCGTAATTGCCCATTCCATAAGTGCCATCGGGCGTGTGCAGGTTGAATTCGTAAAACTCTCCCGCATCCCCGCTGCTGCAATCCCAACCTACCAGAAACAAATCGCTTTTTCCCTGCTCAACAAGATCGTAGACTGAGCTCCGCGGCATGGAATTTAATGCGAGCCTGATCCGGATCTTCTCCAGCTGATTCTTGACAAACATGGCTTCTCTCACGCGCGATTCGCTGAAATCAAAGCGGGAATCAAATCCGTTTGCATAGTTCGCTTCTTCCATCAGTTTTTGCGCTGAACGAAGATCGTAATGAGGCATCGCAATGTCGGGATGGTAACCGAAAACAATCGGAGCAACCGGTTGTGTAGGGACTGATCCGTAGCCCTGCAGAATCTTTCTCACCAGCTCTGGCTTGTTGATTGCGAACGCAATCGCTTTTCTTACTCGTAGATCTTGAAATGGATTGGATTCATCCTTTCGCAGATGAAATCCAAGATAGTAAACCGCCAAACCTGTCCTTCGAAAAACCTGGACCCGCTCAACAGGGCCCTGGGCCATATAAGATGCAATCGAATAGATGATATCCGCCTGACCGTGGGCGAGCATTTGCCAGCGTTTGATAGCGCTTGGCACGGACCTGAATTGCACAGATTTGAATTCAGGCATTCCTCCCCAATAATTTTCGTAAAACTGTAGCTGCATATCGTTCGGCGGTTCCCATACGGTCACACGATACGGCCCTGTTCCTACAAAAGGGAAAGAGCCTGTCTCTTTTTTGACGAAGACGTAGAGAAAGGGAAGCTTAATCGGAAGCACATAGGACGTTTCCGTAATCAAATCGATCGTAAGATTGTCTACCGGCACGAAGTCTTTTACCGGTCGCAGAAAACTGGAAGTTTCGTAGCCTGCATCCTTTATATGTGTAAAAGACTGGCGCACAATTTCGGCGGTCAAGGGCGTCCCATCATGGAAGTGGACACCTTTTCGAAGATGAAAACGCCAAACCTCAGGTTGCGGATTTTCCCAGGAAACTGCAAGGCCAGGCTTCAGATGCAGGTCCTTATCCAGCAGAACAAGCGGCTCAAAGACGTTAAACAAAACCGAATCTGTTACTGAATCGTAATCTTGATTGGGGTTCTGAGTTTGAGGGGCATCCCATAATAGGACTGTAAGCGAATCATCTTTAGTATTCGTAGGTTGTTCACAAGCGGGGAAGGAAAACAAGAATAGAACCGGAAAAACAATCAGCTTCCTGAACATTGTCTCTATGATCATATATGCAATTGCTGCATTTCAAATAGCAAGTTGCTTCCTGGAATTTGGGCGTGCTTTATGAAGCAAATTCCGTTACAGTATTCATTCACAAAGAAAAATTGTAATAAGGAGTGGGGAAAATGTTACACCTGCAAAAGTTCACTGTAGGTGCGGTGCTTGCCGCCCTGTTCATCGTCTTTGCGGCGCCGCAAGCCGGCGCAGATTTGTCGAAGGCAGATGAACGTGAGGTGAACAGCTATCAATTGACGGAAAAGAAACTAGCGCAATTTGGACAAGCAACCAGGAACCTGGTAGCTCTAGCCCAAAAGGACATAAAGATCTGGCAGAAACCCCCGGTCGTTGATGCGGAAGAAGGTGCTGGTTTAACAAAACTTGCTAAAGAATTCGATAAGATTCCCGGAGTGAAAAAAGCTGTCGAAGATGCGGGCATGACCTCTCGCGAATACTGGGTCTTCCATTTGGCTATGATCTACGGAGCGACCGGGCATATCGTGCTGAAATCGGGTGGAAAGCTACCTGAAGGATATTCCAAAGCGAACACAGATTTCTTTGCGAAGCACGAAGAAGCTTTTAAGACAGTTGATAAGGATCTGAAGATTTTGCAGGAACTGAGCCAGCAAGCGGAAGCGGAAGAAGATGATGATGAGGAGGATGACGAAGAAGACGAAGACGAAGAAGAAGATGATGATGACGATAAGTTAGCCGTATTGTTAAAATAGTTGACAAAGTCAACTATTTTTAGGGTTTGTATGAATTCAATAAACTGGAAGGCGGTGCTGGTCGGTTGGGGAATTGACATTGCTGCCAGCACAATATTTATAACCGGTTTGACTGTTCTTATCGGAGTTGCCTACGGAGTTTCAGGCAACCAGCATAAAGTCCAGGATGTTTTCAATTCAAAGGATTTTCTCATTTATTCACTAATCTTCGGTCTACTCTTCACAGTGGTGGGAGGATATGTTGCGGCGCGTATCGCTGGTCGCAGAGAGATTCTGCATTCTGTGATAGTTGGAGTTCTCAGCATACTTACCGGTCTTGGGTGTTCTCAGATCGGATCGGCCCAGGCGATACCTGGCTGGTTTACAACGATTTCACACATCATCACAATTCCTGCGGCGATGCTTGGCGGATTTGTCCGGGCAAAGCGGATACTTTGATTCTATTCGGCAGCGTGGTCGAGAGCGTAGAGTGCCATCATGAATACGCAGATCGTGAATCCGAAAAGGAGCGCTCCTTGGATCAAGAGAAGTGTTGCATTTCCTGAGCCAAGCGTTGCGAATCGAAATAAATCGGTCAGCCAGGTTACCGGATTCACGCGCGCGATCCATCGAAACCAGTTAGGGAGCCTTTCCAGTGGATAGAACATGCTGCTTGCGAACATTAGCAAAATGTAGCAAAGGCTGGTGATGGTATTAAAAATATCCATCCGCCGGATCCGCAATGCGAGCGAAGCGAAGAAGAAAAACCATGCTGCTGTGCCTATAGATGTGAATAGGAAGATCCATGGCGCGAACTCATTTCTGATCCGAACGTTCAAGATCAATGATCCTGCCAGCAGAACGAGAAAATTCCCTGCAAGACTCAACCCGATATTGAATAGAATTTTTCCAATCACCAGCTCCGTGCGGCTTACCGGATAAGTAAGAAGCTCATAGAAGATTCCATTTTCGCGTTCCATAAAGAACCGCCACGATGTATTCATCGCCACGCCAAAACAGGTCATGGATAAGATTCCAGGAACGAAAAAGGAAGCATAGTCTTCGCTGCTTCCCGCAAAACTTCCACCGATCGATTGTTGAAAACCGTAACCAAAGATCAACAGGTACGCAATAGGCACGAAAATATCCCAGATGAGGAACGCTACGTTCGTGATGCGAAATTTGTATTCGCGGTAGAGGACTCGCAGGAAACCTGTCATGATTGCTCAGAACGTGACTGAATCAAGTCGATGAAAATATCTTCCAGATCCACACCGCGCATCTCAAAATGATCTATTTTGGTTTCTTGCGACAACTGAGCAAGAGCCGCAAGTATGGACGCTTCCTCTCCGATCACATTCATTTCAATCACATCCCCTTTTACGCTGAGCGCCTGCGGCTGCAGAACTTTTAATTTTTCTTCAATTCCTTCCGGCGTTTCCACCGTCAGACTGATGTGAAAACGTTTCTGCGTTAGATTCTTGAGCGTATAAAAATCTCCACTTGCAATCGTTTGTCCCTTGTTCAGGATTGCGATTTCGTCGCAGAGCGCTTCCGCTTCGTTCAGAAGTTGTGTGGTGAGCAGAATTGTTTTTCCATCATTTGCGAGCTTCTTGAATACTTCGAGAGTGCTTCTTTTCACCAGAGGATCCATGCCGGTGGTTGCTTCATCCAGAAAGATTACAGGAGCGTCTACAAGAAGTATTTTTGCAACTTGAAGTCTGCGCCGGGTCCCCATGCTCAGATCCTGGGCGATTTCCTTTTGTTTGTCTTTTAAGTCAAATTGCTCCAGCAAAGACTCCATTCTTTTCGTTACAGTTTTGAGGGTGAGCCCGTGAAGAACCCCGTAAATCAAAAGATTGTCCCGCACGGACGAAAGCGGTTCCACAGCAGTTTCCTGCAACACAACGGAGATCTGTTTCCGGACTGCCACAGGATTTTGAAGGATGTCATGTCCCATAATTCTCGCTGTCCCTGAATCAGGCCGGAGGATGGTTGTGAGCATCCGCACCAGAGTTGTTTTTCCTGCGCCGTTCGGCCCCAGTAACCCGAAGATCTGGCCGGCGGAGACACGCAGGTTGAGCTCCTTTACGGCAAAGATCTTACGTTTATCTTTCGTCATGAAACTGCGCGAAAGATTTTGAGTCTCGATTGTATGCATTCAGGAAATTTTAGATGAAATCTTTTGAGCATGCTAGAAGCCTGCGGCCCATAATGCAGGCGAGGACGCCTACGCTCCGTTCCGCGAAGAATTAACAAACGCATAACACTTTTTAACATTCTCATAATACCTTCTGGCTCCGCGCTGAATAGTATTGAAAGCAAGAGCACATCCGGAGGAGTTAACATGCGTAGCTATTTCAAGTTGTTTTTCATTCCGTTCCTTCTAACAATAGCAGCCGATGCTGAAGTCAATCTTTCGCAACCGGTGTTTTACAATGCAGGAGCCATTCCTGTAAGCCTTGCGGTTGGCGATCTTGATCAAGATGGCGATCCGGATGTTGCGGTTTTGAATCGTCAAGGTCATTTAAGAGTATTTCTAAATAACGGCGCTGGTTGTTTTTCCTCCTTTTTAAACTTTGCGAAGATGTGGCCGGCAACAACAGATGGGTCGTGGCCGGGTTTTCCCAGTATGGTGGATTTCGCCATTTCAGATTTTGATGGAGACGGGCGGAACGATGTGGCGGCAACATGGGGCGAGAACCTTGGAGTGGTCTCCTTTGCCAGGAATCGTGGGAATGCCGCCTTCGATGCGCCCGCCAATTTCAGGGCGTGCGGACATGTTGCCTATCTTACAGCAGCTAACTTGAATCAGGATTCCACAAGAGACATTGCTGTGACAAGCACCTGTTTTAAAACAACTGTCTTGTTAAATGATGGCCAGGGTCGTTTTGCTATGAATGGCTCTTTCGGCCAGGGATACACATCGGGTGAACTGGCATCGGGTGATCTGGATGGAGATCTGGATCAGGATATTGCGTTCCTGAATGTTGGAATTTCCAATGTCGCCTTGGTTTTCAATGATGGAAATGGAACTTTTTCAAATACGGGCGGCTATAGCACTGGCGATAATCCTCACGATCTTGTTCTTGCAGACCTGGATGGCGATCGTGATCTGGATATTGCCACCGCAAATTTCTACAGCAACAACGTATCACTATTGTGGAATGATGGTTCCGGAGTTTTTCCGGCGCGAGCTGCTCTTGGGGCTGGTTCTGGTCCAGACGGTATCGCGAGTGGCGATTTGAATCAGGATCGCCTGGAGGATCTCGCAATTGTGAATCGTAATGGTTATGACCTACTCATTTTCTTGAATCAGGGGAACAAAGCTTTTTCTCCACCGAACCGTCATGCAACCGGCCAAACTCCGAATGATGTAGCAGTGGCCGATCTGAATCGTGATGGAAAAAACGATGTCCTTGTGTTGAATCATTTCACTGAGAACTTAGCCGTGTATCTAAACCAGGCGCAGGCCTGTGCCACTCCTCCTCCAACAACCGTACCTAACAAGATCGAAGTTCCGTTCTTTGTAAAGGGAGTAATTAGCAATCGCCAGCGCCTGGTCTTTTTGAATTGGAGTGACGTGCGGTCCGGTTCGCTTACGGTCTTCCGCAACGGCCGTAAATTTTTGACAACCGCAAATGACGGCTATCACTGGGACGATGTCAGCAAAGTGAAAGGGCAGACATTAAAGTACAAAGTATGCGAAGTCGCTCCTTTTGATTCTTGTTCTGCTGAATTGTCCGTAACCTTCTAATTGTGGTGGCGCGGGCGGGGCCGCCCGCACCACAGCTCCGTTCACGTCATTTTCGTAGCAATTCACCCCTGTGAAAACGATCCCGTGATTCCTTTGTGATACGGTAGAAGTCATGAGCAATGTTCATGGCGTTTCGTGATCGCAGGATTCTTTTTGCAGCAAACCTATTCATTGTCGCCACTATCTTTGGCTTCGCAACAACGATTGACTCCTTCACAGGCTTGTATCTGTGGGACCGACCTTTCGACTTAAGGTATGCTTACTGGGAGTTTATCGGTTCTTACCTCTGGCTTCTCCTGATCGCGCCGATCGCCTACCTTGTGCGTCACTATCCTTTAAAAAAGGGAAAAGTTCTCCGGCACGGAATTCTTCATATTCTTGCCAGTATTGTGGTAGCCGCGACTCATCTTTGCGGACAGTTTTACCTCGGCGAACTGATGTTTAGTTTCCTCGGATATCCTTGTCCACCTTTGAATTTTGCGGACCTGGGTCCGACTATTTACAAGCTGACCTGGCGCATTCCTGCTTATCTGGTGATTGCGACTATCTGTCACATGCTTGCCGTTTACCACCGATTGCGGGGTGAAGAATTAAAAGTTGTCCATCTCGAATCAGAACTGGCTCAGGCGCGTGTGAAGGCCTTGAAGACTCGAATCAATCCGGAGCTGATTTTCCGCGCTTTTTCGGAGATTGCGGCGCTGATTCATCAGGATACTAAGAAGGCCACACAAAAAATTGTAAAACTAGCTGACAATTTGCGCAGCTCAATAAGTTTCCCTGTTGATAGGAAGTCGCTCCCCAGTCCTTGCGGTCCTTCGGAGAAACCAGCCGAGATTCAGTGGGGATGGATGTCCCTGTGCTGGATTGTTGTAGGTCTGTTTTTTACTGCGCGCATGGAACTGCTCCGTTTCATGCAGGGCAGTTCTTTGTCATGGACCGGCCTTGTCTTCTTGAATGCTCCGTGGCTTCTGTGGGCAGTACTAACACCTTTCTTGTTGCGACTGTGCGAACGTTTTCCATTGGAATCAAAACAGTTGGCGAAGAGTCTTTCCGTTCACATACCTCTCAGTTTGTCAGTTTGGATTTTTACGATGATCTCAGCAGTGATCACACAGAATGCAATCAACGAAATGACGGGGAAGCCGTCGAAAGATCTTTTGCTGGATGCTACCGGCGCAGGGCTCACCAAACACCTTTTGATTTACTGGAGTTTTGTTTTCTTTGTAACCGCAAATCGTTATTACTCTCGTTACGTTCAAAGAGAACTGACTGTATCTTCTCTTCAGCTCCAGCTATCTTCAGCTCATCTACAGGCGCTGAATATGCAGCTCCACCCTCATTTCTTATTTAATACGCTCCATGCTCTGATCGGCCTGATTCAGGAAGACCGTGATGCGGCGCAAAGGATGCTGCAACAGTTGAAGAACTTTTTCCAGTTGACCCTTCAGCAGATGACTGTACAGAAAGTGCTGTTGCAGAAAGAGCTTGAATTCTTGAAATACTATCTCGATATACAGAAAACCCGCTTTCAAGACCGACTTGTAGTTAATGTTGAGGCAGATCCCGCAGCGTTGGGAGTTCCTGTGCCTAACTTGATTTTGCAACCACTTGTGGAGAATGCAATCAAGCATGGAATCGCTCGCAGGATGCAGCAGGGCGAAATCCAGATTAAAGCCTCGATAGTGGAACGCAATTTGCACATATGCGTGGAGGACAATGGACCGGGTATAGCACAAACGAATTTGAAAGAGGGAATCGGGATGTCAAACACACGCGAACGCTTACTGAATTTTTACGGTGGCTCTTTTCGTTTTGAAGCGGGAAATTCGGCAAATGGCTTCAGGGTATTGATTGAGATTCCAGTCGAATCTACAAAACGGGAAGTCGCATGACAACCGCGGTGCAACAGATTACGGCCATCATCGTGGATGATGAGCCGCTGGCCCGACGCATCATCCTGCGTTACCTGGGAAATGACCCGGAAATCAAAGTGATTGAACAATGCGGAGGCGGATTGCCTGCATTGGACCTGGTTCATCAGCTGCAGCCAGATCTTCTGTTTCTAGATGTTCAAATGCCGGGGATGAACGGTTTTGAGATGCTTCAATCACTTGATACTGACAAAGTTCCCTTCATTATATTTGTAACAGCTTACGATGAATTTGCCATTCAGGCTTTCGAGGTGCACGCTCTCGACTATCTTCTGAAGCCCTTTGATGAAGAACGGTTCAAGAAAGCATTGCAGCATGCAAAATCCCGGATTCGGCTGCTTTACCAGAGTCAGTTTATGGAGCAGGTCTCTGCCTTGTTGTCCGAGTACCGGGATAAGGAGCGGCGCCGGACAGCTGTGTATCCCGCCCGTTTAGAAATACGATCAGCCGGCCACATCAGTTATGTAGAGGTTCAGGACGTAGATTGGATTGAAGCTGCGGATAACTATGTGGTTTTTCATACTCCGTCCGGATCTCATTTAATGCGCGAAAGCATGAACCGGATCCAGACACAGATGGATCCCGGAAAATTCATCCGCGTGCACCGTTGCGCCATTATCAATTTGGATCGCGTTCGTGAGCTCAAAACCACACGCTTCGGCGCCCGCATTGTTGTGCTGCAGAATGGCAGAGAAGTGCGAGCCAGTCGATCTCAGAAACTCAAGCTGGAAGAATCCCTGAAAACAAAGTAGCGCGGGCGTCCCGCCTGCGGAACTGCGCAGACGCGACGTCCGCGCTACATCGATTATTTGGATTTCAACAACCTGCATGATCCAACAGTTTGAATCGGGCGGATCCTTCGATTTCCGCTCACCCCAATTCTTTGCAATTGATGACAATTCTCAGTAGTTCGCCCAAATCCTGAAAAAGTGGCGAGGCGGTTGCAACAGCCGGAGGTGTTCAAAACAACTACTAAAGTATTCGAATGAATCAACTTTAAGGAGGAAACATGAATAAAAAGTTCTTGCTGATCGTTGCACTGGGAATGATTCTGATAGCTGTTCCAGCCTTTTCTCAGGTGGCAACAAGAGCAGGATCCATTTTCGGCAAAGTCGTTGACGACAAAGGCGCGCCGTTACCCGGCGTAAGTATCACGCTTGAATCTTCTGAGATTCAGCCTCAGGTCGCAACGAGTGGTCCGACCGGCGGTTTCCGTTTCGCGAACCTGCCTCCGGGAACCTACGCTGTGACGTTTACGATAGAAGGCTTCACAGAAGTGCGTCAAGAAGACGTGCGGGTTTCCATCGCCGGTTCGGTGAATCTGGAAATCACGTTGAAGCCGACACTGGCAGAGGAATTTGTCGTTGTCGCTGATACACCGGTGGTGGACACCAAGAAGACCGGTAATGAATCCACATTCAACCGTGAATACTTGGATAAAGTTCCCAGCGGTCGCGACCCGTGGGTCATCATCGAACAGACCCCCGGTGTTGATAATGACCGTATTAACATTGCGGGTTCCGAATCGGGACAACAAACCGGTTTCTTCGCCAGAGGCGCTTCCGATGCAGATAACGTCTGGAACTATGATGGCGTGAACACAACGGATCCTCTCGCACTTGGCACAACGCCCACTTACTTCGACTTCGATGCTTTCGAAGAAATCCAGATTCAATCTGGAGGTATGGATGCATCGGTTGGAGCAAAGGGTGTTGTCGTAAACCTTGTTACCAAGCGGGCCGGAAATAAGTGGGAAGCGAATGCTTCGTACTATTTCGTGAACGATTCTCTGCAGAGTGACAACACTCCGCAAGAACTGCTCGATCTTCCGCCGATCGCCGGCCAACAGCGGATCCGGTCGAACCGGATCGATCAGGTCTATGATTGGGGCTTCGACATCGGTGGCCCGATTGTAAAAGACAGGCTTTTTGCATGGGGTGCCTATCGGAGAAACCAGATCGATCTTTTCACCAGATCGACCAATCCATTTACGGGAGAATCGATCTCTGATAAGACAAAGTTGACTGATATCAACTTTAAAGCGAATTTCAATGCGAATGCCGCCAATGAATCGCAGTTTGGATACTTTGACGGAGCGAAGGAAAAGGATGGCCGTGGTTTCATTCCACCGACTCAGTCGGAAGAAACCTTATGGCAGCAGGGCAACCCCGGAACGATTCTGAAAGGAATCTGGACCGGTCAGCATACGTTCATTCCTAATGACCATACGATCGTAAACGGCCGTTATGGTTACATTGGAAATAGCTTTGAGCTTGCTCCCAATGGGGGCGGTTGCGAAGCGAATAAGCCATGCGAAATTCCGATGATCTACCTGGCAGCAGTTCCGCGCTGGGAAGATACATCTTTTAACGTGAGCCCGATTGATCGTCCAACCCATGATTTCAACGCAGACGTGAACTGGTTCAAAGAGAACTGGGGCGGTGGCGATCATGAGTTCAAGTTCGGTTTCGAATATAAAGCGTCCGAAGGTCATACATTCAGTAGCTATGGAAATGGCGCGTTGATTGTTGACTATGGTCAGACTCAAGCACGTGGTCCACTGACGTACGGCGCCATTTATGCGCAACGGTTTCTCAACGGTACGGTGAATTACTATCGTGCCAGCGGTTATGCGACAGACACATGGCGCCTGGATCGGTTAACGTTGAACCTCGGATTCCGTGTGGACAGTGCATCTGGTGAAAACCAGGCAGCTTCCATTCCTGCACCTGGCGGATTTGATGTATTCATTTCCGGCGTAGATTTCGCAGGAAATGACCGCAGTGACGTTTACACAGATATCTCTCCGCGTATCGGAGCCACATATGATGTAACCGGCGACGGCAAAACCATCGTTCGTGGCAACTTTGCCCGCTATTACGATGGTTACACAGTTTTCTACGATACGTACGCGAATCCAACCTATTCGTATAACGGGGTCATCCTATATTACGAGAACCTGAACGGTGACCGAATCATCACACCCAACGAGGTTGTTGTAGGTGGATATTACGGTGGAGCAGCCCCCGGTCCATTCGATCAAGCCCAGTTCGATGCCTTAAAGCGAATTGGTGATATCGAATCTGCGGTGACAGATGAGTTTGTATTAGGGTTCGAACGGGAAGTGATTAAAGACCTCGCAGCGTTCGTATCTTTTACTCACCGCAACTACGACAAGTTCACCCAGCCGGTACCTTTCGGTGTAACTGCTGAGGATTACGTTCCAGTGGGAGTGTTCCATTTCGCCCATCCGGATTTTGGAACGTTTGACATTCCATTCAGTGACATCGCTTTCGAACATGATGGCACACAGATTCTGAAGACAATTGACGGCTACACCCAGACCTACGATGGTGTTGATTTGGGCGTCAGAAAGCGCATGAGCAACAACTTCATGTTGAATGCCTTCATCACTCTGCAGCGCCAGAAAGCCCACTATGACGGTGGAGATTCTTTCTTTGTCGTCACAGGTGACGGTATCGGCGCCAGAACTGTTTACGCCGATCCTTCGCTTGTTCCTGGATTTTACGATGACCAGCCGTATGCATTTGTCAGCGGCGGCAGCGGCAAAACTGGTGTGTTTCCGTACGCTGAATGGACCTTTCGCGCAAGCGGTATCTATCAAGCTCCCTGGGATCTCAGCTTTGGCGGATTCATCCGTTATCAGCAGGGATTCCCTCAGCCTCTGTTCGGTCAGGTTGGCTCAGGTCTTAACCTGTCAAACTTCTACGCAGCCGGACGCTTGATCCTGCTGGAACCAATCGGCGCGCGTCGTTATGAAAACATCTTCACGTTGGATCTGAACGTACAGAAGGTGCTTGAACTCTCCGATTACGGTCGTATCACATTGGGCGTTGACGTGTTCAACGTAACCAATAGCAACACCGTTATTCAGAGAGAACGCCGTGTAACTACTGGTACCTTCAACGCATTGCAAGAGAACCTCTCGCCTCGCGCAGTTCGTTTGGGTTTCAAGTACAGCTTCTAATTTGTAGGGGCTGCGCATTCGCGTCTTTTGTGAATGCTCAGCCCGGTTTTATTCGGGCGCAGCATTTGTGTTTTTTACAAATGCGGCGCCCCTACCGTACTCATGGCTTCTCCGTTAGAAGCGGAGACAAAGGGGCAATCAACGGTGATTGCCCCTTTCCTTTTTGATGTGTGGAACGCAACTTGCATTTCGTTTAACGGTCATGGGTGATTATCCATCCCGTCTGGAGATCCGGTCGGTGAGACATGTTATTTATGTCGAAACACAGGAAATAGACTGGATCGAAGCCGCGGATAATTACGTTATCCTGCACACGATTTCCGGATCCTATTTGATGCGCGAAAGCATGACGCGCCTGGAAGCAAGGCTGGACCCTCAAAAATTTCTTCGCATTCACCGCTCTACGATCATTAACTTGAATCGAGTCCGTGAGCTCAGAAGCAGACGGTTTGGAGACCGCCTGGCTGTAATGCGCGATGGGACAGAAGTGCGCGTCAGCCGTGACCGGAAATTCGTACTGGAGCAATCCCTCAAACAGTTGTGAACTGCGCAAAAATTGGATTCATCCCCACGATTTAATCCAACTGATTGAATCATTCTATTTAAAACTTTCCATCCTTTAGCAACCTGTAACATTCTTCAAGCAATTCACCCAAATTTCCGGAAAGTGGCCGAGCGGTTGCACTGGCTACTAACGTATTCGAAAGGAAAGGAGCCTTAAGGAGGAAATATGAATAAGAAGTTTTTTCTGATAGTTGTACTGGGAATGATCGTCTTCATCAGCGCGGCCTTTTCCCAGGTCTCAACTAAATCAGGAACAATCTATGGAAAGGTGATTGACGAAGATGGCGGACCGCTACCCGGCGTCAGTATCACGATTGAATCTGATTCGACGCCGGCTCAGATGGCGATCAGTGGTCCGAGTGGAGCATTTCGGTTCGCAAATCTTTCTCCCGGAAAATACTCCGTAACATTTTCGTTGGAAGATTTTACGGAACTGAAGCATGAAGCTGTTCAAGTTTCGATTGGTGGTTCGGTAAACCTGGAGGCGAAACTCAAGGCCTCATTCAAGGATGAAATTACGATTACCATCGATGATGCGGAGCTTGTTAGTCGTACGAAAACGGGGAATGAAACCACATTCAGCCGCGAATATATGCAAAAAGTTCCCAGTGGTCGCGACCCCTGGACCATGATTGAACAAACGCCCGGCATTGATAATGACCGCATCAACATTGCTGGTTCCGAATCGGGACAGCAGACCGGTTTTTTTACCCGTGGAGCTTCATTTGCAGACAACGCCTGGAACTACGACGGCGTGAACGCAACGGATCCGATTGCGCTCGGCGCGACGCCCACCTACTACGACTTTGATGCGTTTGAAGAAATTCAAATTCAATCCGGTGGTATGGATGCATCCGTGGGATCGAAGGGTGTTGTAGTGAACCTTGTTACCAGACGCGCCGGCAACAGGTGGGAAGCGAATGCTTCTTACTATTTTGTCAACGATTCTTTGCAGAGCAACAATACTCCTGATGAACTGATTGCGCTGGGAGTAGAACGCTCCAACAGAATCGATCAAGTTTACGATGTGGGTTTCGACATCGGCGGTCCGGTTATAAAGGACAGACTCTTTGCGTGGGCTGCATGGCGCAGGAACCAGATCGATCTTTTCACAAGGGTGACTGATCCGAAAACTGGAGAATCACTGAGTGACAAGACGAAGTTAACCGACTTGAATCTCAAAGTGAATTTCAATGCGAATCCCGCGAACGAATCGCAGTTTGCATACTTTGACGGCGCGAAGGAAAAAGATGGCCGTGGTTTCGATCCGCCAACACAGGCACAGGAAACATTGTGGCAGCAGGGAAGTCCCGGTACGATTCTCGAAGGAATCTGGACCGGCCAGCATACTTACATTCCGAATGACCATACGATCATGAACGGTCGCTATGGCTACATAGGATTGAGCTTTGAGCTTTCTCCGAATGGTGGAAATTGCTCAGCCGGCGCGCCCTGTGAGGTTCCGATGATCTTCCTTGCGGCAATTCCGCACTGGGAAGATACCTCGTTTAATGTCAGCCCGATTGATCGTCCCTCACATGATTTCAACGCGGATGTGAACTGGTTCAAAGAAGACTGGGCCGGTGGCGATCATGAATTCAAATTCGGATTTGAATACAAAACGTCCGAAGGTCATACATTCAGCAGCTATGGCAATGGCGCGCTGATTATTGACTACTATCAGCAGACTTCAGGCGGTCCACTGATTTCTGGTGGCATCTATGCTCAGCGTTTTATCAACGGTGAGATGAATTACTATCGCACGAGTGGTTACCTAATAGACACATGGCGCAAAGATCGCTTAACGTTGAATCTTGGATTTCGCGTTGATAGTGGATCAGGAGAAAACCTCGCAGCATCGATTCCCGCTCCGGCAGGATTCGACGAATTCATATCCGGCGTAGACTTTGCTGGAAATGATCGTAGTGATGTTTTTACCGATATTTCTCCGCGCCTCGGAGCAACGTACGACATTACCGGAGACGGCAAAACCGTTATGCGCGGCAACTATGCGCGCTACTACGACGGCTATACACCGTTCTACAATACATACGCCAATCCGACATACACCTACAACGGAGTGGTTTTGTACTACACGAATTTGAACGGTGACCGAATCATCACTCCCAATGAGATCGATTCCGTAGGAGGTTACTACGGTGGAGCAGCTCCAGGTCCATTTAATCAGAATCAGTTCGACTCTCTCAGAAGAATCGGTGATATCGAGTCCGCCGTGACCGATGAGTTTGTTGTTGGATTCGAAAGGGAAGTGGTAAAGGATCTAGCGCTTTATGTGTCCTTTACTCACCGGACTTACGACAACTTCACTCAGACAGTTCCGTTTGGTGTTACAGCAGAAGATTACGTTCCGGCCAGTACTTTTCACTTTGCGCATCCGGATTTTGGAACGTTTGATATTCCGTACATGGATATTAATTTTGAACATGATGGAACACAGTTGTTGAAAACCATCGACGGCTACACACAAACTTACGACGGCGTTGATTTTGGCGGTAGAAAGCGCATGAGCAATAACTTCATGCTGAATGCTTTCATCACTTTGCAGCGTCAAAAGTCTCACTATGATGGTGGAGATTCTTTCTTCGTCGTTACCGGTGATGGCATCACTGCACGCGCGGTTTATGCCGATCCTTCGCTTGTTGGCTTCTACGATGACCAGCCTTACGCATTTGTGAGCGGTGGAAGCGGAAAGACAGGCGTGTTTCCGTACGCTGAATGGACATTTCGGGCAAGCGGTATTTATCAATTGCCGTGGGACATGAGCCTGGGCGCGTTTATACGATATCAGCAAGGCTTCCCCTTCCCGCTCTTTGGCCAGGTCAGTTCAGGAAATCTGTTCCTGTTCTACGCTCCGAACGACCGGCTGGTTTTGCTTGAACCGATCGGTGAACGCCGTTATGACAACATCTTCACGTTGGATTTCAACCTGCAAAAGGTGTTCGAGCTGTCCAATTACGGTCGTGTCACTCTTGGTATCGACGTGTTCAACGTAACCAATGAAAACACCGTTGTTCAAAGACAACGCCGTGTGACTACGAGAACCTTCAATGAACTGCAAGAAAACCTTTCTCCCCGCGCGGTTCGTTTGGGATTCAAGTACAGCTTCTAATTTGTAGGGGCTGCGCATTCGCGTTTTTTGCGAATGCTCAGCCCGTTCCTGCTACAGACTCTACCGTTTCTGTTGGAACCAGAGTCCCATCACCCGGCCGTCCGGGTCTTCGAACAAGGAAAAAGCTCCTACATTGGGGATTCCATGCGTTCGACAACAATCTTGCCACCGGCATCCTTGATCTTTTGCACGCAGGTTTCCAAACTATCTACATCTATATATAGAGACATGTTTCCGGGCTACGGACCCTCCTGGGGTGTCATAATCCCACCGTTGATGCCTCCCTGGCCTCCCGTTTCGACTAAACGGTAGTTCATTTCCGGAATGTGCTGCACCTTCCAATCAAATACCTTTTCGTAGAACTCAGAGATTTTCGACGGATCTTGGGACCAAAATTCCCAGTGAACAACCGGTTTTTCCCATGATTTTTCTCCTTCCATGTGAATAGTGTAATCTCACACCGGTTGGCCGACATTATTTATTGACATATCGATAATTTCTGTATATTCTGAAATACATGAAG
>JAKEFK010000328.1 GCA_022616075.1 bacterium | reverse complement strand
TAGGGCAGGCGTCCCGCCTGCGTAAGTAGGGCAGGCGTCCCGCCTGCGTAAGTAGGGCAGGCGTCCCGCCTGCGTAAGTAGGGCAGGCGTCCCGCCTGCGTCTTCTTAGCTCACGCAGCCGGGACGGCCGCGCTACTTTGTTTACAAACTGCTCAGCAGTTCATCCATGCGGTTCAGAGCCGCTTTCAGATAATCTTCCGGCGGGCCGTAACCGATCCGGAGATAACGGTCCATGCCGAAATGATCTCCGGGCACGATCAGCAGACTTTTTTCATGCAGCAGTCTCTCTACTAATTGAGTAGAATTGATGGGGAATTTGTAACGGAAATAGGCAATGGCTCCTGCTTGAGGTTCCACAATTGAAAACACGTCGGCATGATTTCGGATCCAATCTGCGACGATTGGAAAATTGTTCTGCAGAATGCGTCGAGTTCGTGAAAGAATTCTTTCGCGGACGTCCGAACTCAGCGCAATCCTCGCCAGGACGTCACTCATCATGGCAGGTCCAATGGTTGTGTAATCATGGTAGGACCAGAACCGCGCGATCAGGTCCGGAGGCGCCACGATCCATCCAATCCGCAGCCCGGGCAACCCGTAGGCCTTGGATAAACCGTTCGTTATGATTACTTTTTCGTAGCGTCCCCAGAAGCTGGGAGTGCGATCCGCCTCCCGTTCTGCGCCCTGATAAACCTCATCTGCAAGCAGCCAGGCGTCGCTCTGGCGCGCGACATCGATCAGTTTCTGCATCTCCTCTTCTGTCAGGATGGATCCCGTGGGATTATTCGGGTTGCAAACGGCAATCAGTTTCGTTCGTTTCGTGACAAACTGCTCAATCTCGTTAAAGTCCGGATGCCATTTTTTTTCCTCGCGCAGATGAAAAGGACGCACCGTGCCGCGAAAACCACGCGAGATTCCCCAGATCTGCATGTAGTTAGGCAGCATCATTAAAATCTCATCTTCCGGCTCAACCAGACTCCAGGTCGAAAGAAAATTTGCTTCGGAAGTGCCGTTTGTAACCAGGATATGATCCTTTGTGGCACCTCGATAAAGGGCAGCGATTGTTTGGCGAAGCTCAGGCGATCCGTTCGACTGAGCGTATCCGAGTTCCTGTCTCAACAAACGCTCAGATGCTTCGGGGATTTCCCTTAAAAGTTCACCGAGATACATCGGATGCACACCGCTTTCGGAAAGATTGTATTCTACGCGATTTTCCCAGGTGGATTGCATCCGCTCCATTAAGAAAGTTTCAATTTTCATATATGACTATTTTATCACTGTAGTGGCAGAGCATTTGCCATTGTTTCCAAATGAACTTGTTCTTTCACAATGACTGCCCAAAGCGCGAACAACTTCTTACGCGCAAATGCTCTGCATCCTGCGGAGATACAGAGCATTGTCTTCTGCAATCAAGCATGTAGCTAGATGCAAAGTTAATGCCAAACAAGTTCAAGCCTGGCATTAAGGACAATGCTCTGGCACTACCGGCTTTTTATTTTATTCTCTTGGCGGTGCGGCCGCTGGGTTCCAAAAGTATGTGCGTCACTTTTCCGGACTTATCTTTCACGAACGTGATATTTCCTTCATCCACTTTCAAAAAGAATTTGGTTTCCGATTCCGGAAAGAGCTGGAACTTGGGTTGTTCCGGCGCAAGGCCCATCAAATGGTCATTCTCTTTGGTGATCTTGATCACGTATGTTTCTTCCAGCTGGTAGTCGCCCACATAGGCATCCAGGATTTTTGGGTCAATTTTGACTTCAACCGGCTCGATCGGTTTCAGGTCAGTGTTGTAAATACCGGCAACGCCTTTAGCAATCGAACCCGGATTCGCACCGGCAAAATTCGTCAATACCACAACAGTTAGTTTGTCATTCACATACCGAGCGATATAGGTCGTGAATCCTTGCCAGGAACCTCCGTGCGCGATGATTTTGTGTCCGCGGATCTCATCAAAGCCCCAACCAAAACCGTACCGTTCCGACTTTCCGTTGTTTAGTTTTGTGGGAGTCCACATCTGATCGAAGCTGGATTTCTTCAAAAGCGTCTCCGTGTACAGCGCTCCATCCCACTTTGCAAGATCCAGCACCGTAAAATACAAACTTCCATCCGCAGTGGTATTGATCATGGGAGCAACCCAGGATTGATTCTTGATTTGCTCTTTTTCCATGACATAGCCGGCCGCGCGATTTGGAATGATATCGGATTCGTTGATAATGCGTGTTGTGCTCATGCCAAGGGGTTTAAAAATCCTTTCTTGAAGAAAGTCTCCATAAAATGCTCCGCTGACTTTATGGATCAGGATTCCGAGTAGCACGTATCCAGGATTGCTGTAATTCCATTTTGTTCCGGGCTCAAAATCGAGCGGCAAGGCGGCGATTTTTTTCAGGATTTGTTCTTCCGTATGATCTTCACGCATATTAATCTGGTCGTAAAGTTTGTTCGAGATTCCGCCGGTATGAGAAAGTAAGTGTCTGACTTTTACTTTCTTCCAGGATTCCGGCCCCTCCGTAAAATATTTTGTGATGGGATCGTCCAGGTTTACTTTTCCTTCCTCCACCAGCATCATGACTCCCGTGGCTGTAAACTGTTTTCCTACTGAGCCAGATTGATACACCGTTTCAGGCTTGGCTGGTACCTGATGCTCCAGATTGGAGAAACCGTATCCTTGCGTTTTAACGATCTCACCGTTTTTTATGACGGCAATCGACAAACCGGGGATTTTTCGCTCCTCCATTTGTTTCTTTACGAAATCGTCAACCGGATCTGCAAAAGCGATAGCGGTGAAGAGTATTAGGATTGTCATAATTTTCATTTCGAATGCTCCTGTAAAATGAAAAGCAGGCTGGAAGCCTGCGCTCCATAGCATAACATTGATTTTTCTCGAGGTAACTGCGAGAATAAATTTTCGGGAGTGATTATGGAATTTCCATCTTATGTAAAAAACAAGAAGTTAAAAGACTGGGTAAATGAAATGGCCCGTCTCTGCAGACCGGAGAAGATCCACTGGTGCGATGGCTCTCAGGAAGAATATGACGATCTTTGTAGTCTGATGGTTGAATCGAGGACCCTTCAAAAGCTAAACGAAAAGAAGCGGCCCAACAGCTACCTGGCATGGTCGGATCCCAGCGATGTAGCTCGTGTGGAGGACCGCACTTTTATCTGCAGCAATCGCAGGCAGGATGCGGGTCCGACGAACAACTGGGTAGATCCAAAGGAAATGAAGAGCGTCCTGACGAAACTTTTCGATGGCTGCATGCGCGGCCGCACCATGTACGTGATTCCCTTCAGTATGGGACCGCTTGGATCCCCGATATCCCAGATCGGAGTGGAACTGTCCGATTCTCCCTATGTCGCGGTAAACATGCGCATCATGACAAGGATGGGGAAGGAAGTTTTGAATGTGTTGGGGGACAATTTCTTTGTCCCCTGTTCGCATTCGGTGGGGATGCCTTTGGAACCTGGACAGAACGATGTTCCGTGGCCTTGTAATAAGGATCAAAAATATATTGTGCATTTTCCCGAAGAACGCGCAATCTGGTCTTTCGGTTCCGGGTATGGCGGAAATGCATTACTCGGGAAAAAGTGTTTTGCTCTGCGAATCGCATCCTGCATGGCGAGGGATGAGGGCTGGCTCGCGGAACACATGTTGATTCTGGGAGCGGAATCTCCTGACGGTGAAAAGACGTACGTAGCGGCCGCTTTTCCGAGTGCTTGCGGGAAAACGAATTTTGCAATGTTGATTCCGCCTAAAGGATTTGACGGTTGGAAAGTAACTACAGTCGGCGACGATATTGCGTGGATCAAAATTGGCGACGATGGAAAGCTGTACGCGATCAACCCTGAATCGGGATACTTCGGTGTTGCTCCCGGAACTTCGGTGGAATCGAATCCTAATGCGATGGCGACGCTTACTCGCAACTGCATTTTCACAAATGTGGCTCTTACGCCGGATGGAGACGTTTGGTGGGAAGGGATGACCAAAGAGCCACCGCCAAAACTGACCGACTGGCAGGGAAAACCGTGGACTCCGGATTCAGGCAGAAAAGCTGCGCATCCCAATGCGCGGTTCACGGCTCCAGCGAAACAATGCCCTTCGATCGATCCGGATTGGGAGAACCCGAAAGGAGTCCCGATCAGCGCTTTCATCTTTGGCGGGCGCCGCAGTACTCTGGTTCCACTGGTGGTCCAGGCAATCAACTGGAATTTTGGAGTCTACATGGCAGCGACCATGGGATCGGAAACGACCGCTGCGGCCGCAGGCAAAGTGGGAGAAGTGCGTCGCGATCCATTTGCTATGCTTCCGTTTTGCGGCTATCACATGGCGGATTACTTCAATCACTGGCTGCAGATTGGACGCCTTGTTCCCAATCCTCCCCGCATCTTCAGCGTCAACTGGTTCCGTAAAGACGCAAAAGGAAAGTTCCTGTGGCCAGGCTTCGGCGATAATATGAGAGTGTTAGAGTGGATCGTGGATCGTGTTCGCGGCCGCGGTTATGCAATTGAAAGTCCCCTCGGCTGGATGCCGCGAAAAGAGGATCTTGTGTGGGAAGGTTTGCAGGGAACCACCCCGGAGCAATTCTATGAACTGATGTCTGTAGACACAGAAGGATGGAAACAGGAAATTGCTTCGCATGAAGAACTGTTTTCAAAGTTGTATGACAAATTGCCCAAGGAATTCATCTTCATGCGCGAGCTGATTCTGTCTAGTTTGTGGCGTTCCCCCAAACACTGGGAACTGGTACAAGATCCGACGTAGTCGCAGAGCATTTTCAAACCCAACAACGATTCGATTAAGGTCCAGCCTAGTTACTCAAAATGCTTATTCAAGGCGAATTGAAAATGCTCTGCCACTACATCCAGCCAGTCACTTTTCGTTCCAATTCATCCAAAAGGGGAATCTGCCCCTTCAAGATTTTTCTTCTAGCTTCGGGAATCGTAAACCACTGGGCCCGATCTGCTTCAGGAAAGTTTTGAATCTTACCTGATCCCGGCGGCCATTCCAGAGGAAAAGTGTTACTCCGCAATTTTGCTGGATCATAGTTGCCTTCTGCAGCCCAGGCGTGAACCATTTTGTATGAGGATTGTTTGACGGCTGTAAGTTTGAGGAAAGGCGCATGCGCTTCGAAGCCTGTTTCTTCTTGTAATTCACGAAGTGCAGCATTCAGCGGATCCTCACCGGCGGAAACTTCGCCCTTGGGAATCGACCAGATCCCCGCATCTTTGGATTTGAAGAACGGGCCTCCCGGGTGGATCAGAAAAACCTGTAATATTCCGTTTTTGAAACGATAAATTAACAAGCCGGCGCTTTCTTTCATAATCTATTTGCGGAAGCATTATAATTTAGAGCATGGGCGAGGTCGTGTGCCCCTATTGCAAAGCCGCGGTGAGCGGCGGTCCGGAAGTCGTTTGTTGCTTGAGATGTGGCACGCGTCATCACAGAGTATGCTGGTTGGAGTACGGCAATCATTGTTCCGTTTTTAGTTGCCAGGGAAAATTTCCGGGATTCAAGATCAAAACTCGATCAGACATTCTTTTAATCATGTGGTGTTTGATGAACTACGCTCTACATTTGTCCATCCGCTTCATCGGTGAAATTACTGATTCCTTTGCAACGACCGATCTATGGATCGTTGTTGCATTGGAGATGTTTGTGATTGGATCCGGCTGGATTGCTCTTAGAATGAGAGCGGCATCCGATTCGGCTCGCACCGTCTCTCTTCTATTGTTTTCCGGGAATGCTCTTTTCATCTCAATGCTTTTCTCGCACTATGTAACGCATGGATTTGAGCAGCTGAACGCGCTGATCAGACTCTGATAATCATGGGTCGTGATCTTGATCGTAATCAGAATCGAAAGTCATAATCGTAATCTGTAAGATTGCGACTAGGATCAAGATTATGATTGCGATCACGATTACGAT
>JAKEFK010000327.1 GCA_022616075.1 bacterium | reverse complement strand
TTGTCGGTTGCGAATCGGTAATGAAAGGATTGCGTTATTGTTTACTTCAGTGGCTATCATATTTCTCCTCTATTGGAGTTGTCAAGTATATTATCGCCACTAAAGTCGCTACTACGATCCCGCGCGTAACAACATTGAGGTCATGCTCTGCTGGTAGTAGCGACTTCAGTGCTATTCGGTCTTCAGAGGTACCAGGAATCGAAAAATGGAACCCTGTCCCGGGGTGCTGGTCACCTCGATCTTACCGCCATGTGCCTCCGCAATATAGCGTCCGATGGCAAGACCGAGGCCGGCGCCACCAAATTCACGTGTTCGCGCCTTGTGAGCGCGATAGAAACGTTCAAATATATGAGGCAAATCGGAAGCGGCTATGCCGATTCCTGTGTCCTGGATCTCTAACCTTGCGCTGTTCTCAACCATTTTTAACGCAAGATTCACTTCTCCACCTGCCGGAGTGTACTTGATTGCATTATCGATGAGAATCAAACAAAGCCGTTTCAAAGATTCACGATCGCCATTGATCCACAAAGGGACCCTCTTCATTTGAGAACGAAAATCGATTTGTTTTGCCTTTGCCATGATTTCTGCTTCTGTGGAAGCCTCGAAAGCGATTTCTGACAAATCAAGTTGTGTCTTCTCCAGTTCGGATCCTGCATCCGCCCGCGCAAGAAACAATAGACGCTCCACCAGATCTGTTGTTGCTTTTATTTCATCAACGATGCTTGAGAGAATGTCACGATATTCTTCTTCCAGTCGAGGTCGATGCAACGAAACTTCTGCCATCATTCGCATATAAGCCAGAGGGGTCCGCAGTTCATGGGAAGCGTCAGCTGTAAACCGTGTGACTCTTTTGAAGGCCCTTTCCAGACGATCCAGCATCGCGTTGAGAGTTTCTGTAAGCCTTCGTAACTCATCGTTTGGATCCGGCACTTCCAGTCTGCGGGAAAGGGATTGTGCTGTTATCGCAACTGCGGCTTTCGTGATTCGATCCACTGGTTCGAGAGCCCGCCGGCTCACCCAGTACCCTCCCAGTGATGCAACCAGGAGCAAGACCGGCAAAGTGAGGAGCATCACCAAACCAAAACGCTTGATGGCATTTTCATAACCTCGGATCGGCTCTGCAAGCTGCACGCGATAGGTTTCCTGACCAATCCTGATATTCGTGTTCAGAACTCGCAGTGGTTCGCCCTCCGCTTCGATGGTTACGAGTTGCGCTTGCTGGCGGTCTTTGGGCAAGCTCGATTCATAACGAAGCATTACCGGGGACCTGTATACCCAATCACCCGCTTTGTCGCTTATTTGAATTAAGTCATTCCCTGCGTGGCGCGTCAGTTCTTCCTGGATCAGATTTCTGGATGAACGCGTTCCCTGCGCGTTCAACATTTTTTCAAAACTTTTTGCGCGACCGGACAATTCATCATCGACCGCAGACAGAATGCTTCTGCGCATTTCTTCAAAAGCAAGGAGACTAAAAACGCAAAATGTAACCGCAAGTACGGCGAAGTACCAGACAGCAAGACGAATTCTGATGGAAAAAGCTCTCATGTTTCCGGAGTCTCCCGAAGGCAATAACCAAAACCGCGCACAGTATGGATGAGTTTGCTATCATGGTTCCGGTCAATCTTGATTCGCAAAAGCCGCACAAAAGCATCCAGCGTGTTCTCTTCGATATCGCGATCAAAACCCCAGACGCCTTCTACAAGGGAGCTTCGTGAAACCACTCTTCCAGCGCGCCGCATGAGAAACTCAAGCAGGCGAAACTCTGTGGCGCTCAACTTGATTTCGCGCCCGCCCCGCGTCACGCGATGTTTCGCAGGATCCAATTCAAGATTGGCTACTTGTAAATTGCTGGAAAGCGGAATCGAACGGTGCCGGGAAGCAGATCGCAACCGCGCGAGTAGTTCGCTGAACGCGAATGGCTTGGTCAGGTAATCGTCCGCTCCCAGATCGAGTCCCGCAACAATGTCCGGAATGGTATCGCGGGCCGTGAGCATCAAGATCGGTGTCTGATTGTTTTTCTGTCTCATTTGGCGCGCCACCTCAAATCCATCCATGCGCGGCAGCATTACATCCAGCACCAGAACGTCGAAATCATACAGGCCCGCGAATTCAAGCCCCTCTTCTCCATCAAACGCAAGTGTCACGGAATGATTTTCTTCCTCGAGACCCTTTTTTAAGATCTCGGCCATTCTTTTGTCATCTTCAACAATCAGGACTCGCATAACGCAAATATCCAAAATGCTCGCTAACGAACCTGAAAATCAGATGAAAACATCGCACTTTGATCTTTCATGAAATTTTCAGATCGCAACGCTAATCTTTTCTTTCTCCAAATTATAACGACTTTGGAGCACCGAAATACGGAGGAAAGAATGAAAACGATTCATTACTACTTTCTGGCATTCTTGCTTCTGGCCCCTTCTTTGATGGAGGCCTTATCGCTGAAAGAAATAGCGGTCACACGCGCGCAACAGGAACCCAAGATCGATGGCACATTGAATGACCCGCAATGGGAAATCGCAGCAACGGTTGACGAATTTTACCAGCGCGAACCGTTCGAAAATCAAGCGGCAACCGAAAGAACGGTTGTGAAGATACTTTACGATAAACGGTTTTTGTATATAGGGATCCAATGTTTCGATGGAAATCCAGGCAGCGTCGTAGCAACCGAATTGCGCCGCGATGCTGACTTTACTGTGGACGATCATTTTACGGTTTTGATTTCGCCAAACAATGATGGGCGTAATGGATATACGTTCACGGTTAATCCGCTGGGAACTCAGTTTGATTCTTTGATTGCAGATGAAGGTCGAGTGAATGATGCCAACTGGGATGGAATCTGGAAATCGAACGCACAAACGACTGTGAACGGGTGGACTTCAACGCTGGCAATTCCTTTTTCCACTTTGAATTTCAAGACATCAGAAAACGTCACTGTTGGGATCAATTTCCGCCGCTTTATACGCCGTAAGAATGAAGAGAACCTGTGGCAGGCTTACTTGCGAATTTACGGAATCGAACGTGTTTCAGAAGGCGGAGAGTTGAACGGTCTGGAAAATATCGGGAGTGGCCGGCTGTTGATCGTAAAACCTTATCTTCTGGGAGGCGTCGAGCAAGTCCCGCAGCTTGGCAACGACGCCCTCAATACGGGCGGGCTCGATCTAAAATACGGGCTCCGCAGCGATATGGTGTTCAATCTCACCATGAATACGGATTTTGCTGAGGCCGACGTGGATCCTGTCCGGTTCAACCTGACTCCCTTCAAGATTCTCATACCGGAAAAGCGCCAATTCTTCTTGGAGAATGGAGGTTTTTTTCAATTCGGTTCGAAAAACAGCACGCAGCTTTTCTTCAGTCGCCAAATCGGCATTGATCCCGTTACAGGCATACAGGTTCCCATAGATGTCGGAGCCAAGCTTACCGGATCCCTTGGAAATTATGAGCTGGGTTTTCTGGACGCCAACACGCGCGACAGCAATCAGAATCCGCGGGTGAATTACATGGTAGCGCGCGCCAAGCGACGTGTCTTCTCCGATTCTTACATCGGCGCAATGGCCATTGATAAGGAGAGTGGAGATTCGCAAAACGAGTATAACCGCGCCTTTGGCATTGATGGAAACTTTCGCTTCTTCAAAAAACTAAATCTGCAAGGTTATTATGCAAAGACTTCCTCATTCTCACCTCAGCTAAAAGGCAATGACGGAGCGGGATCGATTCAAATTACGTACGAAAGCAATTTGTTTGCTGCCGAAGCCCTTCACAGCATCGTAGAAGAGAACTTTAACCCCGAAGTTGGTTTCGTAGAACGGACGGATCTTGTTACAAATTACCTGGCTGCGGAATTCACTCCAAGACCCGGCAAGGGACCGGTTCGCCAATTGCATTTTATCGGCGCCTATCAGTTACAGGAGAACATAGCCGGATTGCTCCAAACTCAAGAATGGCAGGCCACCTTCATCTCGGTCTTCCACAATGGCTCATTTATCAATGTTGATTTCACACGCAATTTCATCCAGCGCCTCGAAAGGCCGTTTAACATTTTTCGCAATGTTGTTATTCCATCCGGCATTTATCACTTTGATCGTCCTCAGATTCACTACAGGTCCGACCGCAGCAAAAGATTTACCTTTGATCTTGTGGAGAGCTTCGGAGATTTCTATAACGGCAAGCTGAACGAACTCAATTTGAGTGGTAAATACAGGCCGGAGGCTAAAATTTCGATCGCAGCTTCTATGGGTTGGAATCGTTTCACTTTTGATCCTGAAACCTCTAATGTCTATGTTGGTTCAGTTACCTTGAGTTATTCGTTCAATCGTTTCCTTACAACATCCATAGTTACTCAAGTGAATTCGATTGACAAAAATCCAGTGAGCGCAAATTTTCGTTTGCGCTACAGTTACCGGCCGGATAGTGATTTGTTTGTAATTTATACGATCGGAAATCAATTCAGCACGCTGGAAGCCGGGAATCCAGTCCTCACGCGTCAACAACGTTTCTCAATCAAGCTGACGTATTCCTGGTCGCGCTAGAAGGAGATAAACCGGATGGAAGAATAGGCCAGATATTTTTTGGTAGAAGATTTAATCAGGTCTATCTCCCCCATCCTGCATATCTCCTGGTTTCTTTTTCCTTGCTGCGAAGAGTGAAAGAAGCGGTCCGGTCATAAAGGTTGTAATCAGGGCCATGAGCACCATCATGGAAAACACCTTGTGAGACAGTATGCCCATGTCATAG
>JAKEFK010000326.1 GCA_022616075.1 bacterium | reverse complement strand
TGTCCTGATTCTAATGGAATTGGACTTTTCCTAAAATGGAGTTAGTAATGACTCCAGGAGGAAAAGCCAATGTCGAGGAGAGAACGAAGGAATTTCACAGCGCAAGAGAAGGCTCAGATTTTAAAAGAGCATCTGTTTGAAGACAAGCCGGTTTCGCAAGTGTGCGAAGAGCACGGGATCCAGCCTACGGTATTGCATCGCTGGCGGCAACAAGCAGCAGAGAACTTGGCCGGTGCGTTTGACAAGAAAGGGAACACCAGCCGAGAAGAATCCAATTGGCAGAAGAAAGCGCTGAAGCTCGAGAGAAAGCTGCAGCAGAAGAACGAAGTCTTATCAGAGCTGATGGAAGAGCATATTGCTTTAAAAAAAAGTCTTGGGGAGGACTGAGGGGAGAATGGGTGCCGCACGATATTCGAGATGAGGTCATTGATTTTGTCAATCGCTGGAAGGAAAAGAGCCATTTGAAGGAATCGGTTTTTATTGAAGCGCTTGGAATCGGAAGAAGCAAGTTTTTCAACTGGAGGAAACGATACGGGAAAGTCAACGAACACAACGCTTGGATTCCGCGCGACTGGTGGATAGAAGATTGGGAAAAGGAAAAGATCATCGACTACTACCTGGCTCACCCGTTGGAAGGTTACCGTCGGTTGACTTTCATGATGCTGGATGAAGATGTAGTGGCCGTTTCTGCTTCAACCACCTACCGGGTTTTAAAGCAGGCGGGCTATTTGCGGAAGTGGAATCACAAGCGATCTTTCAAAGGGACCGGATTCAGTCAACCGGATAGTCCTCATCAGCACTGGCACGTTGATATTTCCTATTTGAATATCTGCGGCACCTTTTATTATCTCTGCAGTGTTTTAGACGGCTACAGCCGCTACATCGTCCATCATGAGATTCGAGAAACCATGAAAGAAGCTGACGTTGAAATCATCCTTCAGGCAGCAAAGGAGAAATTTCCGGAAGCCCGGCCTCGGATTATTACCGATAATGGTCCTCAGTTTATTGCCCGAGATTTTAAGGAATTTATTCGGATTTCTGGAATGAGCCATGTGAAGACATCGCCTTACTACCCACAAAGTAACGGCAAAATTGAACGCTGGCATCAGAGTGTTAAAACAGAAGCCATCCGGCAGAAATGTCCGCTTTCATTGGCTGATGCAAAACGCATCGTGGCCGAATTTGTGCATCACTACAATTGCCGGCGCCTTCACAGCGCGATTGGATATGTAACTCCCCGGACCAAGCTGCAAGGCCGTGAGAAAGAGATTTTTACTCAGCGCGATCGCAAGTTAGATGAAGCTCGCTTGCATCGCAAACTGCTGCGTAAAAACGAAAATGTCGGAATGGGTTTATTACAAAAATAATACTATGTATATAGTGATCATCCACGATCATTGAAATTAAAGCGTTTTGCTTGTACACTCAACCTGTCCGGTGAAACGGAAGCGAGCAATGCTGAGGAGCAACTCGCCAGGGATAACCGGATGACGTTGCGACGAATGTTCGTTGTAACTACGGGGAGGCTTCGGCCTCCCTTTGAATCTCAAATAACAACAAATATTCGGAGCTTCGTCTCATGCCTCAAAAAACCTTGGGGTCTGGGGCGAAGCCCCAGCTCTAACTAAATCTGAAAACTGAAAAGTCCATTTCACGCTGAACCAGGACAAGCGGAGGATTGACCTCATTTTTGCGCCCGCCCTTGGCCCTGGCAGATGAACCGTTTATTGAGGCCACTATTCCTCAGTTACAAGACATGATGGCTTCAGGTCAACTGACCGGCAGAATCAGGCGTCCTGAGTTGTCCTGAGTTCATGTTAATATGAACTTCTTGCGCCGACAGTCTTTCGATCCTTGCGGCACAAGGGGAAATTGAGTTATGCGCTATACCCCGATTATACTGATTGGCCTGGCGATCATTGTTTTCGCAGCATGGTCTGCGCTCCAGAAACCGGGCGATGCCGGTCCGGCGCCGCTGGAACAGCTCCGCGCGCGGTACTCGCAAAAAACGATTCCTTCCGCCGATCACAGCAAGCTTCAGTCTCTGCAGCGAACGTTTGCGTCTCCTCAGGAAGTAACGATCGCCTGCCTCTCCTGTCATACGGAAAGAGGCAAGGAAGTGATGGCGTCTTCGCACTGGAACTGGGAGCGCGCAGAGTATATCGATGGCCGCGGAATTCGATTCATCGGCAAGAAAAACATCCTGAACAATTACTGCATCGGGGTTTCCAGCAACCTGGAAGGGTGCGACAAATGCCATGCAGGATACGGTTTTACCGACGCCTCCTTTGATTTTAACAACGAAAGTAATATCGACTGTCTTGTTTGCCACGACAACAGCGGGACGTATGTCAAAACAGGGGCCGGATTGCCCGCTCCGTCCGTTGATTTGAGCGCTGTGGCGCAGCGTGTCGGAAAGCCAAAGCGGGACAATTGCGGTTATTGTCACTTTGCGGGAGGCGGCGGCAACAATGTAAAACACGGCGACCTGGAAGAAGCTTTACTGGAGGCCGACCGTGAGCTGGATGTGCACATGGCGCGCAACGGCGCCGATCTTCAATGCGTGGATTGCCACACAGGCAAGAACCATCAAATGCAGGGAAAACTCTACTCCGTTTCCTCCATGAACCGCAACCGCTCCACTTGCGAGCAATGTCATGCGGCGCTGCCGCATGAAGATGATATCCTGAACGAACACACACTCAAGGTTGCCTGTCAGACGTGCCACATTCCGACCTATGCCAGGGCGAATCCAACCAAGATGACCTGGGACTGGTCCACGGCCGGCAGGCTGGCTGACGGAAAACCTTTTGAAGTTAAGGGCTCTCACGGAGAACCAACGTACATGTCCCTTAAAGGGACATTCACATGGGCCACGAATGTCATACCGGAATACGTATGGTTTAACGGCACCGCCGGCCACTATCTCCTGGGTGACGAAGTCTCGGGTGAGCCGGTCCGGATCAATGAGCTCAAAGGTGGTTATGAAGACCCCGATTCGAAAATCATTCCTGCAAAGATTCACAGGGGAAAGCAGCTTTACGATCCGGTGAACAAAATTCTGATTCAGCCGAAACTGTATGCGCC
>JAKEFK010000325.1 GCA_022616075.1 bacterium | reverse complement strand
CATCATGTTTTTGTCAATGGTGTGCAGGTCCTTAAGAACGGCGAGCACACAGGAGCAACTCCGGGGCGCGTCGTTCGGGGCCCGGGCTGGAAGAAAAAATAAACGTCGATACCGATGTTCAATCGGGCAGATTTTAGGGAGACGACTCGATGAAGGACGTTCGCCACTTCGTGCATACGGGATTAATCTTTACGTCAAAATACTTGCTTCGAGGGAACCGAGCCTCACTCACAAAACAATAGTTACTAAGGGAGAGGCTCCTTTTCTCCTGTTGCGCCTTCACTTTGATCAGGATTGATCGTATCCGGTCCTTTTGCGTCGTGCATGACCTGGATTTTCTCAAGATCGGCCAGCGGCATCGCATTCTCATTTTCGGGCAAAGGATCGGTCATCATTTTGAGTCGTAGATTGTCAAATTCTTTAGGCGCGGTCAGTTTCGATCCATCAATTCCGCCCAGGGAAGTATCCTCGTTTGAGGGTTTGGTATTGGCGCCCTCGCGAATCAGAACTTTCTCCATCGCTTCATCAGTTACTTGCGGAGGAACCGTCGATTGGTCACCTTCCGGATTGACATATTCTTTATCGTTCGATGCTTCCTCAATTTGATCAAGCCGGGATTCAGGATAGAGTACGGCCGCGATTCCACGCACAAGATCCTTTTCATCTCCAGTAACTTCTTTGACTTTCGCCGGCGCATCGAGAATTGTCATGCCTTCGCCGGTGCCCGGGATTTTTCCGAATTTGTCAACGCCGACGTCTTTAGCGAAATCAATAATCTTCTCGACAATTTTCGGGACCGTTTCCTTGACTTTCTCACCGAAGCTCTTCTCTCCCTTCTCCCCTTTTTCAGCCGAGATCAGGTCCATGCGGCCGGGAAGATCGAAGGGGCCGATTCCATCGGCTTTGCCTGTGAAGTTCCCGCGATTTCCAGTTCCATCCGCAACTACCGGTTGGTAGGTTCCTCCACCGGATGGATTGGAAGATGATTGGGATCCCTGTCGAAGTTTCAAGGCATCGTCCAATTGATTCCTCACTTCGATTCCGCTAACTCCCATATCAACTCCCATCCGATTCGGTCCGGTTCGGGTCCTTCCCATCCCGAGATCGCTTCCCAATCCGGTATCGACTGATTCGCCATCCGGAAGGGTCTTCGGCAGCTCTACTTTCTCCCGAAATGGAACACCCGGAATAAGTCCTCCCTTGGGATCTTCTTTTATTAATGGTGGATTCTTTAGTGCCGTCGGTTGCGTGGCTGCAAGATTGATTTGCGATGGATCCAGCTTTGGCGCCGCTGTAATGATGTCCAGATAAGTTGAATTCTCCTTGATCTCAACGCTATCCGCTTTTGGCAAGGGCCTTTGCAGCTGCACCGGTTCTTTTGGCGTTTCGTCAACGACTTTTCCAGGCTTTGGTGTTGATTCCGTTTTCTCTGTAGGTTCATCTTGAATGATCCCGTTTCTTAAGCTGTCAATTTTCATAGAGCCTCCCGTGGCTTCAGTCTGACGGAGACTAAAGCAAGCGCGGTGCCAGAAGCTTCCTTCTCGCAAAGGCCATGCGAGATTGCCAACTCTGTAGGCGATTTGCGGATTTTAGCCGGAAAAGTGCCAACCAGATTACGTAAGCATGAAGGTTGTCAGTACAAACAACCTGACTATTTTTTCCGCAAACCAGGAGGGAATTTCTTAGTATTGTATCCCGCATCGATTGCAGCCATGACACGCTTATCCCACAGTTCGTTTGGAGTCTTTATATTACCCCAGGAATACGTCTTGTCCCAGTAAAAATTGACATCTGCAACCGCAGCGCTGCTTACAACCAGAAAAAAAGAATGCTCCAAGTGAAGCTTTCATTTATTCCCACCTAAGCAAAACTTATTCTACGCTACTAAAGTGACCGTGAAAAAGACCGTCCGGATCGAATGTCAGCCGAAGTGCCTGAAGGCGTTGCCAGTTCGCCGGCGCGAAGGATCGTTCGACACGCGTCGGCTTTGCAACAATATCGGACTCACCCACGTAATGACCTACTGCAAACGGTTCTAGTTCTGCAATCGTCGTGCGATGCCATGCAGCGTTCACGGCATCGTTCTCCTGCTGTTCCCAGATCGCATAGCAAAGGAACAATGTACGGCCGGTCATTGAGAATGCGGCATCGGGTAAAGTTGAAGCATTATTCTCTGCCCCCGTAGAAAACACACACACAGCCAGTGATTTCGGTGAAGGAGCATGCAAAAACGAATCGCGTACAATCACTAAGGGATCCGCAGGGGGCGAATTCGTCCATACGGTATCGACCAAGTAACGGTGGCCTTTCGGCCACAACATTTCGCCCAGATCAAGCAATGCATCTAACGAAGACGGCTGTATGATCTCCTTTTCCACGCACTGATTAAGAACCGGGCAACTCTCCAGGAGATTGAGCGCTGCCGTTGCCTCACTTGTAGTATCGACAAACGCGATCGCGCTCAGGATCGCTACGTAACCCTTCTCCGATCTGCACTGCTCAGAAAGGTGGGGAGGCGCCTGAGCGATGAATAGCGTAAACTCTAGTTCTTTCGGTAGTAGACCGGAAATGCTTCCCGCCCAAGCACCGACTTCCGCGATATGCTGCACGGGGTAGAAGTAAGTACTCGTTGTGATTGCTCGCGGTGCGGGATAGAGTCTTAGCTTGTATTCTGTCACAACACCGAAAAAGCCTGGCCCCGCGCCACGGACCGCCCAGAATAGATCAGGGTTATTTTGCTGATTTACTGTGACCAGGTTGCCATCGGCTGTGACAATTTTGGCTTCAGTTACACTAAAGCAGCCGGGTCCCCATGTGCTGGTATTCCAACCCAGGCCGCCGCTCAAAAGGAAACCACTTACAGGTACGGTCGGGCAGTGTCCGACTGGGAAGCTCAAGCCATGCGTTTTCAACTGACTGTGAAGCTCCCTACCGGTTACAGTTGGCTGAACCGTTGCAATGCGAGCCACAGGATCAATCGACGTTTGTTTCAGCCGGCCCAGATCGATCAACAGGCTATCCTCCCGAAGCGAGAATCCGACCCAGCTATGTCCCCCGCCGCGCACCGCGATCCTCATCTGATTCGCGCGGGCAAAATGAATTGCTTCGATTACATCCTGCTCATTTGCGACTTGAACGATCAAACGCGGATAACGTTTCGGCGTCAACTGATTCCAACCCTTTGCCGACCTCAGATTTTCGTACTCATTATCAGTCGCGGTCACCACATTTCCCTGAATTCGATTTCTTAGTTCGTTTGCTTCCAAATTAGAATCCCCTTATCGTGTAGCCTGCGCCACGTGCGATTCAATAAATTACCGAGGATAAGAAAGAGCCGCTCGGCTCGTTATACAAACCCATGCTCATTAAAGTCATTGGTTGAATGATGCGCAGTTTATTTTCCAAACACCAGCGGAGAAGTTCACTATTGCGGGTCGGCAGCAAAAATCCCGGACCAGGAAAAGACGTTGCGGCGCCGATCAGCGCTTTTAGGTCTTCGTTATTCTCGCAGACTGCGTGACCGAAAAAACCGATCATTGTTGCATACCCGGTAATACGATTATTGTGCTCAACAACGGTTGCCGTTCCTTGCATGGTGGCATCGCGCACTTCCGATCCGCGATCAAATCCATGCACCCGAACGCATAATTTGTTGCAGGCATCCAGATCGTCTTCCGTTGCCGGTCGAACGGAACGGCCTTGTATTTCGAGACCGAGAGCCGGGCCTTGAATCGTTGAAAGAGGTTCTTGCGTGTCAAACCCGAGCTTGGTGTAAAGCGACAGTGAACGATTATGATAAGCGGCCTGCACCAATCTCACGCCAACGAAACGCCGATCCCGCGCCCTCCGCAGCACATCCTCCATCAAACGTCTACCAACAGCAACATTCTGCAAACGTGGATCAACTGTGATCGGTCCGACGCCGGCGATAACAGCATTCTCCCACAGGACGTTACTCCCTGCGACTTTACCGTCCACTTCGGCTACGACCGAATATAGATCATTGCGTGCGAACAATTGACCCAATATTCCGGCAGCCGTTTCCGGATCGGGAAAATCAGGTGGAAAATTGTGGTGTTCTGCGAGTGTTTTAAACGCTTCATAACAAATGGAGCCGCATGCTTCAGCATCATCGGTGGAAGCAGGTCGTAAGCGAATATCCATAAACCCTCTCTAACTCAAAAAAATAGAAATTCAAATAATACAAAGTTTTTCTTCTTGAGTCATCACCGGGAAGCCGGCCAACGTAACTTTATTGGAGCACGGCCGAAGAGGAAATAGCCTCAAATAACAAACAAGACTCCTGCGTTCGCAATTTCGCGAATCGATTCGCGTTCCTGCATAAAAAAGCCCACCTAATCGGTCCGGACTAAATCGGCGGATCCCTTGCATTCCGAAGGCATTACAAAGAATCACCGAAGAACTGCCGGTTGGCACGGCCATTGCGGCGCTTTGATTCAGGAGAAACGATATGAATCCTGGCGAACTTTCTCGCGTATCCAATAGAATCGGGATCATTGATTCGGCCCGGGAATCGGTGGAAGCTGCCGCGAAAACAGCAACTGAATTGGCCGAGAAAAAAGCATTTCGCTCTGCGATCGAATCCTTCGAAGCGATTTCTGCATCTGCGCCGCAGCAAGCGAGCATTCAAGCCGCAGGTTTTTCCGAATCTCCGCTGGACTATCTGGCAGCCGCCTCAGTGAGCGGCGCATCATTGGCCGGATTCAGCGAGATCGTTTCAATGGCGGACGTTCTGCAAACTTTAAAGCAACGTGGTTTTCCTTTTCAGAATGGAGTAGATGCTTTCTTGAAAAGCGGAATTCAGGAAGCGTTAGCAGGTTTTAAAATCAGTAGCGCCAATGCTGCTTCGCCTTCAATTCCAAAACCTCTGAATGAATTGCTTACTCCGGAAAAAATGAGAACGCCGGATCCTCTGCTTCCCGCATCTCTGCAGATCATTAAGCAAATGTTCTCGACTTTGTCAGCCACGAATCAGGCGAATCTTGAACTCAAAGCAAGCATGTTTCAATTCATCAGAGCCTAGGAGCCACGATGCCAGGTATCGATAAGAGTAAACTGGAAAGTTTTCGCGCGGGGAAGCTGAAATTTGTTCAAATATTCAATATAGATGCGAAACAGATCGCTTCCCTCCTACTGGTTGGACACAACTTTTTTCTGGAAGGCCGATTGCAGCAGGCAAAAGCAATTTTTAAAGGTCTTGCGGTTCTGGATCCTAAAAATCCATATGTACAAAACATCCTGGGAGCCATCTATCAACAAGCCGAACAATACGATAAAGCTGTTCTGCATTACTCTCTTGCATTAGAGCTTTTCCAGCGGACATACATTCACTAACGAATCGAGGCGAGATCTATCTACGCTTGGGAAGACTTGAAGACAGCGCCTGTGACTTCAAAAAAGCGTCACAGTTGGATCCTCAGAAAAAGCATCCGTCTGCAAATCGTGCTCGTCTGCTCGCAGCAATGGCCTCGAAAGCATTTCGCGATAAGGCGTTGATCTAAGACTTGGCAAAACGCTTTACGCGGGAGTCATTGCGCGCGAGCGCAAAGTCCACCAGATTGAAATTGTAATTTGCAACCTCACCAAAAATTTTCGACGACTCCT
>JAKEFK010000324.1 GCA_022616075.1 bacterium | reverse complement strand
CATCATGTTTTTGTCAATGGTGTGCAGGTCCTTAAGAACGGCGAGCACACAGGAGCAACTCCGGGGCGCGTCGTTCGGGGCCCGGGCTGGAAGAAAAAATAGTAATGTCCCAACGGTGCTTTGCTCGATTTCTCCCCCTTATAAAGGGGGGAGAGAAAGAGGGGGTTGTCTTTCTGGAGCATTTCCCAACCTCCCCTTAATCCCCTCCTTCATAAGGAGGTCTCGCTATAAAAAGTAGCGAATGAATTCGCTGCTACAAACTTAGGTCGGTGAAATCGTTGTTCGTGGAAATGCAGTGATGCAAGGCTATTTTCAAGATCCGGAAGCCACCGCTCGCGTGATGCCAGATGGCTGGTTTCACACCGGCGATGCTGCAGTCATCCACCCGGATGGTTATGCGGAGATTCGGGATCATTTAAAGGACGTCATCATCAGTGGCGGCGAAATATTTCCTCCGTTGAAGTGGAAGGTGTAATTCTGCGACATCCTGCCGTTCATGAAGTTGCAGTTGTGGGAGTTCCGCATGAACGGTGGGGCGAAACTCCCCATGCGTTTATTGTGTTGAAGCCGGGAGCCACCGCGGATGAAACCGAGCTGAGAGAATTCACGCGCGCGAACATGGCGCATTTCAAAACACCAACAGGTTTCACTTTTCTAACGGAACTTCCAAAAACTGCCACCGGCAAAATTCAAAAATACGTTCTCCGCGGCAACAGAACTTCTATCTCCAAACAATAACTGAATTAGAGTTTATCCGGATCTATCTTATCGGGGCCTGTCGCATCCTGAAGCACCTGAATCGATTCAAGTGAAGCCGGCGTCATTTGACTCGCATCTTCTATTCTAGGATCGGCCACCATGTTGAGACGCGGATTACTGAATTGTTCTGGCGCAGTCAATTTCGATCCATCGATTCCACTCAAAGGTGTATCCTCGTTCGAAGGCATGGTATTGGCGCCCTCGCGGATAAGAACTTTCTCCATTGCTTCATCCGTTACATGCGTAGGAACGGTCGCCGGATCGGATTCACATATTTATTTTCTTCGTCCGCTGCATCCTCAATTTTGTCCAGGCGGGATTCAGGATACAGCACGGCCGAGATCCCGCGCGGGAGATCGTTTGTATCGCCCGTAACTTCTTTCACTTTTCCCGGTGCATCGAGAAGATCCATGGCTTCGCCGGTGCCTGGAATTTTTCCGAATTTTTCAACGGATATGTCTTTTGCGTAGTCGACGACTTTATCAAGTATTGCCTTACCTTTCTCTATAACGGAATTCAAGAGGTCTCCAACCCCACCATCCTTCAATGCCGAGATTTTTTCCATTCCCGGACGATCGAAGGGTCCGATATCCGCTTTCCCAGCGACCGGCTGATAGGTTTCGCTACCGGTTGGAGTGGAAGGTGATTGGAAGCCTTGTCTCAGCTTCAAAGCGTCATCGAGTTGACTCTTTACATCGACTCCGCCGACTCCCAAATCAACTCCCATCCGATTCGGCCCGGTCCAGGTTTTTCCAATTCCGAGATTGCTTACCAATCCCGCATCGACTGCTTGACCGCCAGGAAGGGTCTTCGACAGCTCAACTTTCTCGCGAAAAGGAACGCCCGGAATAAGTGCCGCAGGTACTTCTTTTAAACCTGTAGGAATTTCCTTTACGGTTGAAGTAAGTTCTTTCGCAAGATTGGTTTTAGATGGATCCAGCTTCGGTCCTGCCGTGATCTTGTCAAGGTATACTGAACTCTCCTTCATCTCCACGCTATCCGCTTTCGGCAAAGGTCTTTGCAACTGCACCGGTTCTTGAGCTTTTTCCTCAACCACCTTTCCAACAGGCTTTGGTGTTGATTCGTCTTTTATCGTGATTGAATCTGGAATGTTCCCATCTCGTAAGCGATCAATCTTCATAGCGCCTCCTATGATTTCCACAAGGAGCAAGCCAGATGCCATGAGGAACCTCCTCGCAAAGGTGCGCGAGGTTGCCAACTCTGCTTGGCGATTCCACTCTCTTGGGTCTGGAAAGTGCCAACCGGAAGATATTCCTGTTGACGTTCACATCTTGACAATCAAGATGAAAAGGACTAGGGTCTAGGCATAGCGCTTGTTTCTCCCCCTGATGAAGTGGGAGATTAAAGAGGGGTTGGAAGTAAAAAATGACAGAGCCCACAACAGATGTAATTCAGGGAACGCTCGACATGCTGATTCTGAAGACTCTCAGTTTGGAACCGATGCATGGTTTCGGCATTGCCCGCAGGATTGAACAGATTTCGCGTGGTGTGTTCAAAGTAAACCCCGGTTCGCTTCTGGTTGCATTGCAGCGGTTGGAGCGCGCGGGATGGATAGATGCGGAGTGGCGACAGACGGAAAACTCCAGACGCGCGAAATTCTATTCACTCACTCGTGCAGGGGAAAAACAACTTGACCTGGAGACCGCGGATTGGACTCGTCGTGTAGCGGCGATCACGCGTCTTTTGAAGATAGAAGGCTAGCCGATGTCACTCTCGCGCCAGCTTGCACGCGGTTTTCGCAGAATCATCAATCGAACCGTAGTCGAACAAGAAATCTCGGATGAAGTGAAGCATTATCTTGATGAGGCTACAGCGGCGCAGATAGCGCGCGGACTATTACCTGAAGAAGCAGCGCGAAAAGTAAGGTTGGAGGTGGGAAGCCATACGAATGTGCGAGAGCGCGTGTACGATTACGGATGGGAAAACGCAATTGAAACGTTAGTCGCCGACCTGGGTTATGCGTGCCGTCAACTGCGAGCTCTGCCCGTTTTCACCGCAGTCTCAGTACTCACCATTGCGATCGGCGTTGGCGCAACCACTGCGATTTTCGGAGCCGTCAACCCGATCCTGTTTGAGCCTTTACCCTACCCGGATGCAAATCGAATCGCCACAATTTCCGAAATAAACAGTGATGGCTCACGCAACGAGGGAACGTTCGGCATGTACCGCGGACTGCTGGACCGCAATCGCTCGTTTGAATCGATTGCCGTTTACAAACCGTGGCAGCCAACAATGACAGGGTACGGACAACCAGAGCGTTTCAACGGTCAGCGCATCAGCGCAAGCTATTTTGATGTGCTGGGTATCGCACCCACGGCTGGCAGAAAATTTCACGCAGAAGAGGACCGGCTCCGCGGACCAAATGTGATCATTCTTAGCTCCACACTCTGGTTGCGGAGCTTCGGTGGGGATCGCACGATCATCGGCCGCGAAATTATTTTGGATGACGAAAGCTATGTTGTCATTGGGGTGATGCCAAATGAGTTTGAAAATGTGCTCTCTCCAAGCGCAGAGGTGTGGGCGCCGCTCCAATATGACATGTCGCAGGGAAGGGCTTGGGGTCATCATCTGCGAACAGTCGGACGACTCCGGCCCGGAGTCACCATGGATCAAGCAACGCAAGAAATCGACCAGATTGGCCGCGCTGTTCTGACAGAACAACGGCCAGCTACGTACGGACAGAATGTGAAACTGGTCGTGTCTTCGTTGCAGAAGGACATCACGCACGAAGCCAGACCCGCGCTTCTTGCGATTCTTGAAGCGGCGCTTCTGGTGTTGCTGATCGCGTGTGTGAATGTGACCAACCTGCTGCTTGCGCGAAGCGAACAAAGGCGCGGCGAATTCGCGATGCGCGCTGCATTGGGAGCGGGACGTGGTCGATTGATCCGGCAATTGTTCACGGAGTCACTGCTCCTCGCGTTGTTGGGAGGGATTGTCGGAATTGCTGTTGCAATACTCACTACGCGAGCACTCATCGCGCTCAGCCCTGCAGATCTGCCGCGCGTCGGCGCAATCGGCGTCAATGGCACTGTGTTCCTTTTTGCATTGTGTATCACCACATTAAACGGCGTTGCCTTCGGATTGATTCCGGCGCGGAATGCGTCGCAAAACGATTTTCACGCAGACCTCCAACAGAACTCGCGCCGTGCTGCTGGCCAACACGCTCACGCCCGCAATGCGCTGGTTGTGGGAGAAGTCGCTCTCACTCTAGTGCTGCTTGTGTGCTCAGGCTTGTTGTGGCGAAGTCTCGAACGACTCTTTGCTGTTGACATAGGATTCGATCCTTCGCGTGTACTTACAATGCAAGTGCAAACATCGGGTCTACGTTTCGAAAGCGACGCGGAGACGGATCAGTTTTTCGCGCAAACGTTAGACTCAGTGAAACGCGTTCCGGGAGTCACGAGTGCGGCGCTCACGAGCCAGTTGCCGCTGAGTGGCGATCTCGATGAATATGGAGTCCACTTTGAAGCGACTCCATCACAACAGGCGCAAACCTACAGTGCTTTTCGATACGCGGTCAGTCCCGGCTACATTGAAACGATGCGCATTCCGATCCGCCGCGGCCGTTCGTTCGCCGAAAATGATCGCACAGAGGCTCCGTTCGTTGCGCTGATCAGTGAATCGCTTGCAAAGCTCAGATTTCCTCGCGTCAATCCGATTGGTCAACGCTTGCGCATCGGACCAATGGACGGTCCGCCTTACACGATCATTGGAGTTGCCGCGGACGTAAAACAAATGTCATTAGCGGTGAGTCAATTAACCGCTGTATACATTCCTGCAACCCAGTGGCCCTTTGCAGACAATGCGATGTCACTGGTTATAAGTAGCGCGGACGTCTCGTCTTCGCAGATTTCCGCATTTCGACAGGCAATCTGGTCAGTGGACAAGGACCAACCCATTACTCGCGTTGCAACGATGGATGATTTACTTGCGGAATCCGTAGCAGAGCGACGCTTCGCCTTGATTTTGTTTCAAGCATTTGCTCTGGCAGCATTGATTCTCGCCGCCGCCGGCATCTATGGCGTACTTGCCGGCAGCGTTGCAGAACGCACACGCGAAATCGGTGTCCGCTCCGCTCTTGGCGCGTCCCGACGAGAGATCATTGCTATGATCGTTCGCCAGGGAATCACACTCACTGGTTTCGGTGTTGCAATCGGATTGTTAGGCGCAGCCGTGGTGACGCAAGCAATCGTCGCAATGCTATTCGAAATATCGCCACTTGATCCGCTTACCTATCTCAGCGTAATCGCCCTGCTCGGTTGCATAGCAACCATCGCATCGGGCATCCCCGCCTGGCGCGCCTCGCGTATCGATCCAGCCACAACCCTTCGAACGGAATAGGAACATTTTCAGGAAATAGTCGTACTCTTCAAGGAATTCCGCCACAAATGGATCACGTTGAGTTCGACAGATGCCTTAATCGCAGCTACAGCGCATACGGAAGGGCTGATTCTCGTTACACAAAACACTCGTCACTTCCCAAAGTCCGATATCGACTTGCGCAACCTTTGATTGATTCTTATTTCTTCTCAGCACCTGGAGGGAATTTCTTAAACCCATCTCTTGGATTGCAAAGCGCTATCGATTGCAGTCATAACTCGCTTATCCCAAAGTTCGTTGGGAGTTTTTACCTTTGGCCATGAATACGTCTTGTAAACAGAGAAATCAATCGTTTTATCCCAGTCAGTATTCACATCGGCAAAAGTTACGCCGCTCGCAATCAGAAGGAAAACAACCGCTGTCACTAATGCTTTCATGCAATCTCCTCCTTTTCCCTGCTGATTGCTAATTTCCTGCCACGTTTGTTTTTTGACCCGCATGGATTTTTTTGTTTTTGGCTGCACGCTTCTGATATTTCTCACGCTCATTTGCGTCGTGGGCATCAATCGATTCATTGTTGCCCAGAAGAAAGCAACCGCTTTAAAAGTTCGATAGACACTCGCGCTGGATTTTCCCGGCTCTGTTTGCACTGTTGATCGTGAAGTGCTTTTTGATTTAGGAGTGTAAAAAGGGGGATGTGGAGAGAATGGAGATAAAGAGATATTTGGTGAGTGTTCCATTTCTTAATCTTCCGGTATTAGTTGGAGCGCGGGCAGAGGTTGTAGTCCGCGCTCCCTCTGACTCTTCGGACGTCTCGCCGCTGAACTAAGTCTTGGCAAAACGCTTTACGCGGGAGTCATTGCGCGCGAGCGCAAAGTCCACCAGATTGAAATTGTAATTTGCAACCTCACCAAAAATTTTCGACGACTCCT
>JAKEFK010000323.1 GCA_022616075.1 bacterium | reverse complement strand
TTGGATATGCAGGATTGTCTGATTTTTACGGTTTACTGGCAGCCCAAGGCCTACTGCCGCCACAGGAAGCCTGGCCGAAAGCGGAAGCCGCTGCCTTGAAAGCTTTGGAGTTGGATGACTCTCTGGCAGAAGCTCATCATGCGCGTGCAGCGCAAAAACTATTCTATTACAGGGACTTTCAGGCTGCAGAACAAGAATTTAGAAAAACGCTGGAGATAAACCCCAAATATGCCGAGACGCACTTGCTTTTTGGATTATTCTTAAACGCTATGGGAAGGAAGACTGAAGCCCTCGGGGAACATCAACGCGCCGCGGAACTGGATCCTTTGAATCTCCGAATCAACCAGTGGCTTGGCACGTACTATTACTACCATCGCGATTTTGATCGTGCCATTTCCGAATATAAAAAGACGCTTGAAATGTATCCTGAAGAGGCTTTTCTGCATGAACTTCTCGCGAGAGCGTATGGACAAAAGGGTTCGTACGATGCAGCGTTCTCAGAATGGGTCACGGCTTTTAAGTTGATGGGGGATACTGAAATGGCCAGCGCTCTTCAAGAAGCGTACCGGCTCGGTGGCCATCGACAGGCGGTTCAGGCAGTCTGGCATACGCGACTGGAGCGATTAACGGCAAAAGCCAAAGGCTCATACGTTTCCATGTTTGAAATTGCAGATGCTCATATGCGCCTGGGAGACAGGGAAAAAGCGGTCGAATATTTGCAGATAGCTTGCAGTGAAAAGACAAATGGGATGATCCTCATGAAATTGGACCCAATCTTTGATCCGATTCGGAAGGATCCACGATTTGCTGCAATTGAGCGCTGCTTCAGCGAGCCGGGCTAACGGACTATTCAGGGTGAATTCCTTTCGACGACCAAAACGAGTAGCGAACGATAACACTTCATGGGATAGTTGTGGGAAGTCCGACGCGTTTCAGTACTGCATGGAAACGGGGTTCGGATCGCAAGGGATCCATGTTTGGATCCACGTGTAAGAAAACAACCCAGTCATCCCGCTCGTTACATGCTTTCTCCAACGACTCCAATGCGAGTTCCTTCTCCCCGAGCGAAAGGTGCAGTTCCGCGAGCATATAAGGACGAACATATTCTCGCTTCTGTTTCTCCAGAAGATCTCCCAGGATTTTCTGCGCGTCACCTTTCTTTCCTGACAATCCATAGGCCATTCCTAACAAAGGCATGATGAGAGGATCGGAAGCATCAAGCTCCTGGAGCTTTTTTATTTCGGAAATGGCAGCTTCATACTGACGAGTTGCAATATAAAGACGAGC
Organism: bacterium; assembly: GCA_022616075.1. Lineage (NCBI taxonomy): Bacteria > bacterium. Next base: position 31,314 of record JAKEFK010000323.1, on the reverse strand, counting down.
CGCTTGATAACGAGCCGCAGTAAGATTTGGCTCCAGTTCAAGCGCCTTTTTATACTGAGCGAGTCCTTCTTCATACCGGCGTGAATAGTGAAATACCATTCCGAGATCAACAATGCGCCACAAACTGAGCGGGTCCAATTCCTGTGCTTTCTTAGCTTCGTCAAGGGCAGTTAATTGTTGGCCGGTACGATAAAGATACCAGGCGTAGGCTCCGTGGATTGATGCATCAATTGGGCTTCAAATCGATCGCGCGCCGGTACTCTAATCCCGCTGCAGTCTGATCCCAGGTGTAGTAGTGGTGAATTCTTCCGAGAATTTCATGCGCTTCCGCGAGGTTGTCATCCAGTTGAACAGCCCGGAGAGCTGCCTGGTTCGCTTTCGTATAGGCTTCAGATGGCCGAAGTAGTGCCGAAAGGCCGGAGTCCAGGTAAAGATTGCCAAGCGCAGCATGAAATAAGGGGTCTTGAGGATCCAGATCAACGGCGTGCTGAACAAGCTGAAAAGCTTTCTGAAATTCCTCTACTGTGTAAGATTTGCGATAAAAATACATTGCCTTCAAATATTCTTCGTAAGCTGCAGGATTCACCATGCGCGTATAAGTCAGCCGCTTTTGTTCTTGAGGACTGAGCTCCGCCTGAATCTCCCGGGCAATTGCTTGAGCCATTTCGCCCTGGAGCGTGAGCATTCCTTGCATTTGTCGCTGATAACTTTGAGCCCAGAGATGTTTGTCCGTGATTCCGTGGATTAACTGGACCGTTATACGAACCTGATCACTCTCTCGAAACACCGATCCTTCCACTAGCGCATCTACATCGAGTTCCCGGGCAATATCAGGAAGCGGTTTCTTTGCTTCCTTGTACTGCATAGACGAAGTGCGCGAGATTACTTTTAACGACTTGATTTTGGAAAGTTCCGCTATCAGTTCATCCGTCATGCCATCGACCAGATACTGCTGGTTGGAGTCTCCCGACAGGTTTTGTAACGGCAACACCGCAATTGATTGGATTTTTTCCAGGCTTCCGGGAGACTTTTTTTTCGACTTCCATAGCACACCTCCAGCTATGGCTATCAGTACAAAAACTGCCGCAAAGAACCAGAGGTTTCGACCCGGACGCAAGACGCGGCTACTGACTGCTTCAGTCACTGTTGTGACCATCTCTAAAGCGCCCAACAATTCCTGTGCCGAGGCAAACCTTTGAGTCTTCTCTTTTCGCAGGCAGCGCGAAACAATTTCACGCAACGGCGCCGGAACTTCTTCACTGAATGGAGGTGGTTCCTTATGAAGGATGGCTCCGATTGTTTCTTGATTGGTGCTTCGATGAAAGGCTTTGCTCCCGGTTAACATTTCGTACAATACACAGCCGAGCGAAAAGATGTCGGTCCGCGCGTCCACTTCAGCTCCACGCACCTGTTCAGGCGACATGTACGGAATTGTGCCTCGAATGACTCCAACTTCTGTTTCTACTGATTTAGTAGGTGCTTCTGACACCTCTTGCCCGGGTGGTGGTACGAGTCGCGCTATACCAAAATCGAGAATCTTTACATGACCATCAGAGGTAAGAAAAATGTTCTCTGGTTTCAGATCGCGATGGATCACACCTTTCGAATGTGCAGCAGAGAGGCCCTCTGCGACGGCTATTCCGATTTCGATCGCTCTGCTTGATTCGAGCAGCTCATGAGTCATACGCGTCCGCAGCGTTTCTCCCCTTAACAGCTCTGTGACAACGTAGGAAATGCCCTCATGCGTACCAACGTCATAGATCGACAAGATATGCGGATGAGAAAGAGTAGCGATAGCCTTTGCTTCCCGTTCAAACCGTCTGAGCGCCGATGGGTCTTCCGCAAGATGCTCCGCTAGAACTTTGATGGCGATTTCTCGATCAAGCCTTGAGTCTTTGGCGCGATACACTTCGCCCATTCCTCCGGCTCCAAGAGACCCCAGGATCTGATAAGGCCCCAGGTTGGTTCCCGGCGCTAGCGCCATGAGGCTATCATCTCACAATCAGACACACATCACATTGCGTACGGCATCTTCTTGATGCGATAACTGATGGAATGAGATGACTTAACTGGATGGCGGCCGCCAGGTGCAAATGCGCAAGCGTTTCCAGAGCTAGTTACTTCTTCTTTATCTTTTTTGAGCGTTTGGCTTTCTTGTTGTATTCCAGTGCAAGCTGAATCCAGTAGTCAAAATCATCTTTTCGTCTAATTCCTTCTTCACTGACATGGACGTATCCTTTGTATTCTCGGCCCTTCATCATTACTGTCCGGCAGCCCTTTCTTTTCACTGCTTTCTCATGAATTGCAGGGTCTATGCGACACATGAGTCTGTCCTTGCCTGCGCCCACGCACATTTTCCCGTTTACCATGAACGTTACACCGCCAAACATTTTCTTTTCTACGACCTGTGGAACATTTTGGAGCGCCGCTCTCACTCTTTGGGTCAATTCGTTATCTGTCATATTTTTTTCTGTCCGTTCTACTTCGGGAAAGGTGAGCTATCAAAGTAAATCGCGAACGAATCTATTTTGCCGTCCTTTACTGCGAAAATCTCAGCGACATCACTGATAAAAATGTTGCCGCCCGGCGGTTGCAATTCATAACGAGTCAGGACCACAGCTTTTTCTCCCGCAATCATGATGTCTCTTATTTCAAAAGAGACTACCATCGAATAAAAACGTTTTGTCGAATCAAGGAAAGCGTTTTTACCAGTAACTTGTTTGACAGGGCTGGTAAAGCTGGTAAAAGTCATGTCATCAGATAGAAATGATTCCCATCCCTTTTTCTGCTTGAGGCTGTCGAAATATCCCTGGATGGCGTCCTTCGTTGTCATTTTGTCTTCTCCTTTTCAGATATTTAACCATACGGTTAAATATACATCCAGAGGCACAGGGAAGTCCAGTGAAGTTGACGCGCAGACGCATCGACGCGCAAACGCATCGACATTGAGGTTCTTTCCTGCCGTTTTTGGGGTGATTACCTCATTGTTTGGCTGCTCGTGGCGCGCAAGACTATTTCATAGCGTGTATTTGTCGGAGGCCTACTTATGTTAAAGCGATTTTCCAGCATCACTTTTGTGCAAGTGTTTCTTATCCCGGCCATAGCAATCCTTTGTGCTTGGTATATTTTTGCGGGCTTGGCTCATGCGGCGACGATGCCGGCGAGCGGCACAATCTCACCGACAGATCCCACCATCACATACACCGGAGGGCCCTTCGCTTTGTCGTATCCTTATATCGAACTGACGGGCGATGATCCACCTGCTTGTGCGGCAGACACAAATTGCGGCGAGTTTGCATTAACGGTTGATATTCCGCAAACGGATTTCAACACTTACCTGGTTAAACTGAAGGTTGCATGGACCAATAGCGGGACAACGACACGTGGTAAGAGCGCCTCCGATTACGACGTATACGTTTATTCGCCCGACAACTTGACCGGCTCACAAACATCGAGTGCGGCAAGTCAGGATAATCCGGAAGAGACGACGTTCGAGGTTGTCAGCGGGCTCTACACAATCTATGTAGTTCCATTTGACGTGTCTCCCACAGTGCCTTTCAATGCAACCGTCACGCTGGTTAGAGTCGGGCCATGGCCTCCACTAGAAGGCACGACGCCTGTTCCTCCGGGCACACCGCGTTTTTTTAATTACGCTGCGCCTCCCGGATTGGCGGATGACGCCGGCGAACCCACGCTTGGTATCAACTGGAATACCGAGAAAATTTTTGGTGGCATTCCAAACGGCGGAACGGTAAATTTCTTTGGCGGCTTCCTCCCTCACATGCTTCGAGTGATCTTCGATGACACAACCTCACCCGCTACAGTTACATGGGAGACTGCACCACTCACTTTAGCAAACGCTCCACGGGTTTTTGGCGATCCTATTCTGTTTACAGATCCCGTGAAGGGTCGGACATTCGTGTCCCAATTGATCGGTCTTACACCATTAGGAAGCACGACAGAGTGGACAGATGATGACGGCCGCACGGGTTTCCTGCCTAGCGAAGGATCCGGTTTGCCGTCAAACATAGACCACCAGACTTTTGGCGGTGGCCCGTTCCATGAGCCGATCCCTACAGGAGTGAACCCGTTGTATGGGCATGCGGTCTACTATTGTTCGCAGAGTGTGGCAGAAGCCGGTTGCTCCCTTAGCGTAGATGGCGGAATCACGTTCCTGCCATTCGTTCCGATGTACACTTCCGCTGATTGTGCCGGCTTGCATGGACATATAAAGGTAGGTCCAGATGGAACCGTCTATGTACCGAACAAGGGTTGCGGTCCGGAAGGAGAAGGACAGCTGGACGATCCTCTTTTTCACGCAAACGGCAGGCAGGCTGTCATTGTATCGGAAGATAACGGCCTGACATGGGACATCCGTATGGTTCCAACGGCCGATACCTCCAGCGAGCGCGACCCATCTGTGGCAGTAGCGCGTGATTCAAAAACTCTCTATTTTGCGTATCAAGCAAAGAACGGGCATCAACACGTTGCTGTTTCGCATGACAAGGGTCTCACCTGGCCGGCAGAACTCGATGTCGATGTAGGGGCACAGTTAGGAATTGAGAACAGTCAATTTCCTGCTGCAGTTGCTGGAGATCCAGAGAGGGCAGCGGTCGCCTTCTTTGGCACCAAAACTCCCGGCACAGACTATGATCAGGCAGCCTTTTCCGGTGTGTGGTATCTATATGTCGCTACCACACTTGACGGAGGCAAAACCTGGGTCACCCAAAATGTGACTCCGGGCGATCCGATCCAGCGCGGCGGTATTTGCGATAGCGGCGGATGCCGCAACTTACTCGATTTTTTTGATGCAGGCATTGATAAAGAAGGGCGTGTGTTAATCGCTTATGATGATGGCTGCATCAGCGAAGGCTGCATTTCCGGGCAGAGATCCTATGGCATGAATGCGTCGAACGACTTTACAGCAAGAGCAGTTATTGCAAGACAGGCCAGCGGAAAACGGATGTTCCCCGAGTTTGATTTTATGGCCGGTGATGATATCAATCCCGCTCCTCCGCCGCCACCGCCTCCGCACGCGACTTCCTGTGACGGTAATGTCGCAACAGACGCGGCCGGGGACGCGGTTCATCCTCTTCTAAGCTCGAACGGCGGCAACAGAGACCAAGTAGATATCACTGGATTATCCTTTGGCCTGAGCGAAGATAAACAAAACATGGTTACAACCATCACTCTCAAGAATCTATCGACAACTCCAATCACGGGGTCAAGCGGCACGTTCTATTACGCCGTGTGGACTCGCGGTCAGAAGAACGCTGATGGCAGTGTCGCTGGACGCACGTATGCGACCCGTGTTGAAATTAGCGCGAACAATGGAACGATTTTTAGATTCGGGCCATTTGATCCGAGCAATGACGCATTTATCACCTCAGAAGTTGTGACCGGCTCCGTCACTCCCGGTGAGAATGGCACGGTAAAAGTGAATGTTCCGCTCGTAAAACTCGGCAATCCAACAATCCCGGTTACTGATCTGACTTCAGTGCCGGCGGTGATCGAGCCGTATGCGCTGACCATAATTTTAGAGGTCGCTCTCCGTTTTGTGCAGCCGGCTGATCGCGCACCGAATCCGGGATCATTCGGCGCAAATTGGGCAGTCTGTCTGGCTCCAACCGTGGTTTGCATGGAGGACGATGACCCATCAATCAGTTACTCCGACGGTTGGCATCTGGTTAGCGACTCTGATGCAAGTGGCGGTCACTTCCGTCTGCATGCCGGCAAATCACCTTCGCATTCTGCGAGCGCCAACTTCGTAGTGGCTGCGGGCCAAACAGGTAAGATCACCTACTATTACGCAACGAGTCCGAAAGGCGGAACGGCCGAAATATTCCTGGATGGTGTTTCTAAGGGTACCATCAGCTACTTGGGTTCAGCAGGTTCAACCAGAGATCCGGCATTCGGATCAAAGGTCGAGTTCGCAAATCTGGCGGCTGGTGCGCATATCCTGGAAATCAAAAACATGAAGGATGCTGTCTATGTGGACCGCTTCTGTCTGGAAAGCGCAACCTCAAGCGGTAGTCCTGCCACCGGCCCCGGACAAACAACATCAGACAGCAACAACCTGAATGCAGGCCAGGAGGCTACCAGCATCGTGAATGTCGGATCGAATGCAACGGCGATCTCAGTTGTCGCGGAAACAAGCACGAACCTTCCGATTAAAGTGCTTCTCATTGATCCGAGCGGTTCCGTTCTAAATACTGCTGATAACACTTCCGGTTTTGTTGTTATCAGTGCTCCGGTTTCTCAGTCAGGGGCATATGTAGTCAAAGTCGTTAATTTGAACCTTGGTCCCGTGGCGGTCTGGAGTGCGATTACACCGACTTTAAGGCGCTAATGATCAGCGCGCAAGGTACGGACAATACAGAGGACCCAGACCTCATATTCCCTTTGTCAAATTATACTTTTCTCTACATTTTGCCTCTTGGAGTTGGGAGGATGAGATGATTATTTCAGGTATTTTTCAAACCACTTCACGATCGCAACGGCAGGTAAAGCGTATTTTCGGGAAGGGAACCGGTGGTAATCTCCTTTAACTCATCGGAGGATGGATTATGGGGGGCACGATCGCCGGTCTGGAATCAAATCTTATGCTCATCTACATGGAAGTGGATTTCATAAGCTCCCGCAATTTTAAAAATTCCTGTAATCTCATCACCAAACATAAAGGAGCCTTTAAACAGAAGATCATCGCCGCCTGCCCATTTTTTCAGCAAGAAAGATTTCACATCGTCCGGCGCGCTTCCAAACATTCCGGGCAGCAGTTTTTTTGCTTCTTCAAATATCGCTTCTGTGATGGAGGAGAGCGCGTTCCTGATTTTATCCCAGCCATCCGTTCGATTTACGTCAAAGATTTTGAACTGCAAAGAATGGAGTTTGGATGCAGGCAACAGAAAAATCAGCCTGTCCCATGCATCGACCCGTCCTATATCGATCGTTCCCCAGGATCCTTCGTCCTTACCGCGCACATAGTTTGATTCTTTTTGCCTGTTTCTATCGCACTCCCAGTAGGTGTCGAGTCCGGGAAGAATTGCTTGAGTCGTTGCGAGCGTTCCATCTCCAGCCACGTAACGGAGTTCTGCGATCAAACGGAAATTAGCTTTATTATTGTCCAGATCTTTTGGAAATTTAAAAGCGCTGAGAGTCAGCTCAAATGTGGGCATTGTTCCCCTCCCATTTTTTCACCTATGTTAGAATACTTCGGCATATGAGCAATCGCACAGCTGTTATTGAAACAAACCTCGGTACGATCGAGTTCGAACTATTAGAACAGGACGCGCCGAAGACAACGGAAAACTTTATTCTCCTCGCGCAAAGAGGTTTTTACAACGGTGTAATTTTCCATCGCGTGATTCAGAGTTTTATGATTCAGGGTGGTGATCCGACCGGTACAGGCCGCGGCGGGGAATCCGCATGGGGTGGACGCTTCAACGATGAAATCAATCGCTCTTCCGATTTGTATAAAACGGGCTACAAACGAGGCACGGTTGCGATGGCAAATGCAGGCCCGAATACGAACGGCTCGCAGTTTTTCATCATGCATAAAGACAATCCGCTGCCGCCAAGCTATACGATTTTTGGAAAGGTTACCACTGGTCAGGATGTGGTGGACGCGATCGCAACCACTGCCACGGATGCAAGCGACAAGCCGAAATCCAGCGTGACCATGAACAAAGTCACGATCCTGTAAACCTGTGCAGGCGAGACGCCCGCGCTACTTTGCGTACAATTTTTCCAGCTCGGAGAGTTTTGCTTCGAAGATCCGCATGGCATCCTGAACTGCAGCCGGCTCAAAAGGATTCAGATTCAAATGCTTTTGAAGCAAATTTACCGGCGTGTCTGGAAAGCCGCTCTTCATTAACTCGAGATACTTCTGATCGAATTGCGGATCGTTATTGTGACGCTGGTAATAGCTGATCGCCATCAGATTCGCAAACAAATAGTTGATGTAATAGCGTGGGCTCGAAAAATAGTGCGGAGTAAAACTCCAGTTGTATTTCAGGAAATCATGCTTTTCGTAATGTTCTCCGACATACTTGATCCCTTCCTGTTTCCAGAGCTCATGTAGCTGCTCAGCTTCCGTCAGTTCATTCGCATGAATTTTCTTGTAAGCGGTGTATTCGAATTCGGAGCGCATCACGATGTCGAAGAAGCGCCGCAGTGCAACGGACAGCCATTCTTCGAGATAGAAGATCTTATCTGCTTTGTCGGTAGCTTGATTGAACAGGTAATCGAGAGTGACAAATTCGTTCAGCATCGCGAAGCTTTCCGTGAAATAGGTTGCGCCATCCGCATAAACGTAAGGAACTTTATTCTGCGCGATTAAATCGTAATGGACCACATGGCCTGCTTCATGTCCCATTATCTGCACATCGTCAACGAATCCGTGAAACACAAACGAATAGAACACAAGCGGGGAACCGTAAATACCATACGCAAAGGCTCCCGGCCTGCGATTTTCTCCTTTCACAATATCCAATCTTCTGTTGTTTGGATCCATCAACTGGGCGAGATCTGCTGAATACTCCGGACCATGAAAAGCAAGCGCATTCTTCAGGATCTCCGTGGTTTGCGCGATCGTGAACCGCGGGCGCTTGTAATCTTTAGGAATCACTTCCATATCCCACGGCTCCACCGGATCAATACCGGATATGGCTTTAATGCGGCTTTTGCGAAGTTCAACATATCGTTTCATCACAGACGCGTGTTTTTCGATTGCTTTGAAAAAGGATTCCACCTGTTCGTTGGTCAAATAGGCATCAAAAAGGGAACTTTCGAAAGCATCTTTGAAGTTTCTAAGCTTTGCGACGGAATTGGCAGTTTTGGCTTGTTTGATGAAAGCAAAACCGAAAAGGTCTGCGTTGCCTGAGTATTCCTCGTACAGCTTGAGCGCTGCATCTTTTCTTATGGTCCTAACCGTGTCTTTACTCAGCACCTGGCGGTCACGATAAATATTCAGTTTTCCGCCTTCCCCTTTCATTTCTGAGAAACGCGTACGATCGATCAGTTTTTGAAATATCTGAGCCTGCCAGGAAAAAAGATCAGGAGAGAGAGAGGCGAGCAACTCTTCTTCTTCGGAGCTCAATGTGTGTGGTTTATAACGCGTGTTTTGTTGCAGATAGAAACGGTAGCGGGCGAGTTTCGGCTCCTGCGAAATCAACTTTTCCAGGTCCTGTTCTGAGATTCTACGGAGCTCTGTGTTTACAAAAGCAACTTTTGCGCCGATTTCAGAGACAGCCTGGTCGGCTTCGGTCAATTGAGCTTCCAATTTTGTATCGATGGAGTATTGAAGATAGCGATAAACGTAAACCTTCTGCGTTAAGAGATTGAGACGCTCCAATTTTTGCGCAAGCTCATAAAGAAGGGGGCCGGAGGAAGCAACTTTTTCTTTGTATTTCTGGATATCTTCTGCGAGGTTGTTCGCTTCTGTGAGATCCTTTTTCCATTCGGCTTCGGATGGATAGAAATTCTTGGCGAGGTCCCAATGATATTTTGCCGCGACTTCATCTGGAATCGATTTGAATTCGTCCGCGGCAAATACGGTCGTAGTAATCAATAGTAATAAGATCAGTAGATAAGTTGCGTACACACTCTCCTCCGTTCTTAGCTCGTAGTATCGACTTTTAACCGCCATGACGCCAAGAACGCCAAGTAAAAAAATCTCACTTTATCTTGGCGACTTTGGCGACTTGGCGGTTTCAAAATTCAAGGACGGCGATAAACCTTTCCCTCTTTCATCACGAACTGGACGTTTTCAAGGGCTTTTACATCTTTCAGGGGGTTGGATGGAAGTGCGATAAGATCAGCAAAACAGCCTGGGCGGATTCGTCCGATTTTGTCCTCCCAGCCCAGCAGATTGGCGGCTGCAGTTGAAGCGCTTTGAATTGCCTGAAGGGGTGTCATTCCGAGTTCCACGAGCACAGAAAACTCACGCGCATTCAATCCGTGTGGGTAGACGGTTGCATCTGTTCCAAATGCGATAGGTACACCGGCGGCAATTGCCATTCGGATGTTGTCGTGAACTTTCGTTCGCGCGGTCTGCAATCTTTCGATGACCTCCGGTTTCGCTCCTGTGTTCTGTGCGTTTTCCAATATCCAATCGAGACGATACAGAGTCGGGACAAGAAAAGCTTTGTGCTTTTTCATGGCTGTGGCGGCTTCTTCATTGATCATTCCACCATGTTCAATCGAGTTTACTCCAGCGGAAACTGCTTGCAGGATGGCGTCCGGTCCTTGAGCGTGAGCCGCAACTTTTAATCCCAGTTTGCGTGCCTCAAAAACAATCGTTTGAACAATGGAATCCTCCAGCTCTTTTGCGGAAATATCCTGATCAGAAGGAATGACCTGACCACCCGCGCAGAATTTGATGAAGTTGACCTTTTGTTTTGCCAGGTTTACGATGATGTGCATCGCATCCTGCGGAGAATGAACCACGGCTTCACCGGCAAAAACTTGATCGCAAACACCCTCTTTTGCTCCGAGGGCAGGTCCGGACACAAACATTCGCGGACCAATTGCCTTTCCCTCTTCAATGGCATCGCGCAAAATCAGATCCGTCTTGCCTGTGGAGCCCGGATTGCGAACTGTTGTGAAACCAGCTAACAAAGTTTTCTCTGCGTTGTCCGAACCCACAACACCGGTCGCGCCCTGTTGCGCCCATGCGAGGTGCACGTGTGCGTCAATCAAGCCCGGAAGCAAATACATGTTCGTCAGATCGATCACGGTTGCGCCTTCCGGAATTTTTATTGAAGCTTCTGTGCCAACTTCAGTTATTTTGTTTTGCTGAATCAAAATAACAGGATTTTCTACGATCGTCCCTGTGTCCACATCGATCATCCAATGTGAGCGCACTGCTATGGTTTCGCTCCGTACAAAATTTGCCATAAAAAGAACACCCAGAGTCAGCCAAAACTTTCGCATCGAAACATCCCTATATATTTACTGTTATGATTAATCATATGTCAGAAAGCAAATTACCGTCTGATTATTATGGCGAAAGTCCTGATTCGAAAAAAACATCCTCATCAAATCCGGAGGATGTCGCTTCGATTGAGGCGATTATTCGCGCTTCGTACGAAACGATTTCAGGTCCAGCGGGCCAACCTCGCGATTGGAAAAGAATGCGTACGCTCTTTTTGCCGGGTGCGCACTCCATCCGGACAGGCCCCTTGGGAGATGGCCGTATCGGTTACAAAATGATGGAAACCGATGGCTTCATTTTGCAAATGAATGATTGGCTGGTTAAAAATGGTTTTTTCGAAAGCGAAATTCACAGAGTCGTCGAGCAGTTTGGATCCATCGCTCATGTGTTCAGCACGTATGAATCTCGTAGAAATCTGGAGGATGCTGAACCGTTTATGCGGGGAATCAACAGCTTTCAGCTGTTTCACGATGGAACAAGATGGTGGATTGTCCATGTGATCTGGCGACACGAAGCGCCGGATTTACCGATTCCAGAAAAATATTTGCCGCCGCATAACGGTTAGAAATCAGTACTGGATCAGTGAGTGAATCTCGTAGCCGGACAGCCGGTCTCTGCCATTCAGAAAGGAAAGTTCAATAAGGAAACCCAGACCCGCTACGCGCGCGCCCAGTTTTTCAATAAGCGCAGCTGTTGCTGCGGCTGTTCCGCCAGTGGCAAGTAAATCATCGATGATGAGCGCGCTTTGTCCCGGTTCCAGCGCATCGGAATGGATCTCTACGCAATCGGTTCCGTATTCGAGCGAATACTCCATTCGTTGTTTCACGGCGGGCAATTTGTTCGGTTTTCGGACCGGCACAAAACCGGTCCCAAGCTGGTAAGCCAACGCTGAGCCAAAAATGAATCCACGCGACTCAATCCCTACAATCTGATCAACGGTTTGTTTGCTGTAATGTTCTGCTAGAGTATCGATGACATGTTTGAATGCCGCCCTATCTTTTAATAAAGTAGTAATGTCTTTGAACAGGATTCCCGGTTTTGGAAAGTCAGGGACATCCCTGATGCACTCTCTTAAATTCATTGAGTTACCTCGCTAACTCGCTCAAAAAGTGATTCTGAAATCCTTGTATTGCCCCGCGGGGGTCTCTTCATGCATCTCGATGCGATCGACTGTGGAACCACGCGGTCCATTTCGTAATACTGATTCCAGTTCTTTTAGTTGCTGCTCTTCGCCTTCGGCATAAACTTCGACTCTTCCGTCATAAAGGTTTCGCACGAATCCTTTTATCTGAGGCAGTCTCTGGGCTTGTCTTAACACAAAATACCGGAATCCAACCCCCTGAACATCACCAGAGATGAAGTATCTTCGTGCAACCATGACGCGTAGATGAATCGACACGCAACGCGTCGACGCTTTTAATCGGGGCGAGAGGATTTGAACCTCCGACCCCTTGGTCCCGAACCAAGTGCGCTACCAGGCTGCGCTACGCCCCGACGCGTCGACGAATCGACGCGCAGACGCATCGACGATCTTAGTCGGGACGAGAGGATTTGAACCTCCGACCACACGCACCCCAAGCGTGTGCGCTACCAGGCTGCGCTACGTCCCGAATCAGAATTTCACCGCAGAGGTCGCAGAGAACGCCGAGATAAACAAAAAAAATCCTTCCATCTCCGCGCTCTCGGCGTACTCTGCGGTGAATTAACTATTTAACATCGCGACTGAGCAATGTCAAGATTTCCTTCAATTCCCAGCGGATTTTCCTGAGATCTTCAGCGATTTCCTGAGTGCTCAACTGCGAACCTTCTCCAATTTTTGACAACTCCCTTTTGAGCTGTTTTCTGGCGCCAATAATTGTGTAGCCTTCTTCGTAAAGAAGCTTTTTGATCAGGTAGATGACTTCAATATCGCGAGGGCAATAAATCCGCTGCCCCATCGGATTTTTTTCCGGCTGCAGCTCCTCAAACTCGGTTTCCCAGTACCTCAAAACGTAGGGTTCCACCTGCATCATCTCGCAAACTTCGCCGATTTTGAAAGTCTGTTTGGTGGGGACCTTAAACTCCATGATTGCGGTTACGGCGTTCCCCCCTCCTTATGAAGGAGGGGGAAGGGGGAGGTTGGATTCAATTTCCGATGCGATTGTTTCATCTTGAGACTCTTATTCGTTCCCAAAAGTTCAAACACCCCCTCTTAATCTCCACCTTAATAAGGGGGAGAAAATGAATGCAAAAGAATTATATATCAAACGGATGAGGCCTGGGCGATGGGGAACCGTTGCTGTTTCATTTCGAGATAGTACTGATGTTGAACGGGATCCTCACCCAAAAAGGGAGCAAGCTTGAAATAGGAATTACGAGTAAAACGGGCAGGGAATTCGCCTTTTCGCACACGGCAATAAAGAACGTTATTGGTGGAAACTTGAAGAGTCGATGGATCCAGAATCTCCATGTAACCGCCGGAGAACAGCAAATCCACTTGATGAAGCTGTCCTGTTTTGACTTTATGAAAAGCGACATCCTGAATAATGTAAGGAACGTCTTCGACTTCAAAAAAGCAGTTTTCACCCTGGCATTTTGCGAGTAGTTTTCCGTCAGGGGTCTTTTGCAAGGCGCGGAGGATGGTCAATGCAAAATGCGGATCCGTTATTTCTGTGCCTTCATGCCAGATGTGACCTTCTTTGTCTAGAAAGTAATGGTAATTTCGGTCCACAACTAAAAAGTTAAGAACGGCTCACGAGAGTGTCAATTTAAGTGTGCGGAGTACTCCCGGAGAACCTCTACGTACTGGTGGATAACGCTGGCATCGTCTGCTTCCGGAGCAGCAGAAAGGTATCCCTGAAAATCCTCTAACGCCAGACGATAGGCCTGAATCTGATAATAGATAATGCCGCGATCGCGAACTTCTTCAGCCACATGGGGGTTAAGAACAACGAGTTTGTCCATCACGCGAATCAGTTTCTTATAACTTTTTTGCTCCAAATAAATTCCTTTTAGATTTCGCAGCATCCGGATCAGAATCTGATGCTTGTTCATGGAAGAAAGGAAACTCTGTTGAAAATCCATTTCACCTTCTGAAATGTCTTTCCAGAACTCCACGCAGTCCTCGGCTGTCATGACTCGTCCCTTGTAAAAGGCGTCCACGTACATCGGTTTTCCCTGATGATTCACTCGAACGAGAAAGTGTCCCGGAAAACCAATTCCCGTCGCGTCCAGACCAAGACTCCATGCAAGCTCCAGATAGATCACCGACAAACTGATGGGAATGCCTTTCCGTGAATCAATCACATCATTCAGGAAACTGTTCTTGGGATCGTAATAGTTATCGATGTTTCCTGAAAACTGCATGCGCTGAAACAGCAAGTCATTCAACACATCGAGCCGGGAAATTCGAGATTTTTTTGCGCATTCTTTTTTGAGAAGGCCGCTCCATTCCTTTAGCAACTCCAGATAAGACGGAATATTGATCTTTGGATATTCGTCACTTGCAATATAAAGCGCCGCCTCCGCAAGATTTATCTGTTCCACCGGCTTCCTGGCCAATTTCTGGAAATATCCTTTGCTATCCATTCTGTTACCAAATATAGCGTAGTTTTTGCGGCATTGCACTGAAGTAGATCCCTTTGCTACAATGACGCGTTATAATCTCACCGCAGAGAACGCAGAGAGCACGGAGAAAAAGGTAGAAACTTTTGGTTCTCTCTGCGTCCTCGGCGTTCTCCGCGGTAAAATAAAAACTATGGAAAACAGTGAAATCAAGTCCCTCTTAGAGGCATTATTGTTTACAGCAACGGAACCACTGACGCTGGATCACTTTTCATCGGTTGTTCCCGATATAAATAAATACGCGATAGCGCAGGTTCTGGATGAATTAAGGACGGAGTATGAGGCGCGCGATTCGGGTATGGTGCTTCGGGAAGTAGCAGGTGGATATCAAATTTACAGTAATCCGAAATGGCATGAACAGATTCAGAAATTGTTTTCCAGGCCATTCATGATCCGGTTATCGAAATCTGCTTTGGAATCACTTGCGATTGTTGCTTACAAACAGCCGATCACGCTGCCCGAAATCAGTGAAATTCGTTCTTGCAATGCGGCAGGCGCGCTCAAGACGTTATTGGAATGCAATTTTATTAAGGTGTTAGGACGGAAACGCGTGGTTGGGCGGCCGTTTCTATACGGAACCACGCGGGAATTTCTGGTCCATTTCGGGTTGAAGGATCTTTCGGAAATGCCTCAATTGTCCGAATTTGAAGAGCTGATCGGCGAGAAGGTTTCTCCCGAAATTTTCCAATCCACCGGAACAACCGAAATGGATATGGAACAAGAGTAGCGCGGACGTCCCGTCTGCGCATCTCCGCCGGCGAGACGCTCGCGCTACTTTGTTTATGCTTATTCGACTACAAAAAATCATTTCACAGGCGAACGTCACTTCGCGGAGAAAGGCCGAAGAGTTGATCCTTGCCGGGCGTGTGAAGGTCAATGGACAGATCGTGCGTCAGCTTGGTACGAAAGCGGATCCGGATAAGGATCGCGTGGAAGTCGACGGCAAACGTATCGAACCGAAACAACCTCGCATTGCAATTCTTCTTTACAAACCGGACGGCTACATCACATCTATGAAGGATCCGGAAGGGCGTCCGACCGTCGTGCAGCTCGTGGATAGTATTCCAATCCGGTTGTATCCGGTAGGCCGTCTGGACTATCACACCGAAGGTTTACTGATACTTACAAACTACGGCGACCTGGCGCAAAGCATTCAGCACCCTTCCAAAGCAATCGAAAAAGTTTACTGGGTAAAAGTGAAAGGGATTCCTTCTCCGGACAAACTCGACAAACTGAGAAAGGGAGTTGTGATCGAAGGGCGAAAAACGCTTCGAGCAAGAGTGGACGTGCTGGAAACGCGCAAAAATGCATGGCTGGAAATTGCGATCCGGGAAGGAAGACAAAATCAAATTCGAAAAATGTGCGGAGCAATTGGTCATCCGGTTTTGAAACTACGACGCGTTGCCATCGGATTCTTACGGGATACAAAACTGAAACCGGGCCAGTACCGCCATCTGACTCCACAAGAAATTAAGACTTTCCTTTCTACAAAAACTCATTGATGCGATTTTCAGTTTCTCCCGGCGTGCACTCTCTTTCACTATTCCCTTCGGTTAATGAAAAAGAACTTCTTCACAAATACAGCTTAAAGCGGCTGATAAGAATGGCTTCCAATGAGAATTGTTATGGAGCTTCGCCCCACGCGATTGCCGCAGTAGAAAAGGCGTCCCGGAAAATACATTGCTATCCAGATGTGTACGGCGGAGGCTTGAAAGAAAAACTGGCCTTAAGAAGCAACGTGAATCCCGATCAGATTGTCCTTGGGAACGGTTCTACGGAGCTTGTGGAGATGATTGCAAAAACATTTTTGCAGCGGAACGAAAAATGCCTGACCGCACGCGAGACGTTCCCTGTCTACCGGATGGCGGTTCACTCAATCGGTGCTATTTGCGAGACGGTCCGGTTAAAACAGTGGATGTATGATCTTCAAGGAATTCTGGATGCCATCGATTCGAATACCCGCTTGATATTTATCGCCAATCCCAATAATCCTACCGGAACCACCCATAACGCCGCGTATCTTCACGATTTTATTTCCCGCGTTCCTTCGAATGTATTAGTAGTTCTGGATGAAGCTTACCGCGAATACGCCGGCGAGCAAGTGGACCTCCCCTCACTTCCTGAAAACGTGATTGTGCTGCGAACATTTTCCAAAGTATATGGACTGGCCGGCCTGCGCATTGGTTATGCGGTATGTTCGCCGGAAGTTACGTCACATCTGAGTAAGGTATCGCTGCCTTATGGTGTGAATCTGATGGGCCAGATCGCTGCCATGGCCGCCCTGGACGATCAGGAACACGTCGCAAGCTGTGTTGAAAAGAACCGCCAACAGCGTGATTACGTACTAAACGAATTCTTGTCCCGAGGCTACCGGTTCATTCCGTCAGAAACGAATTTTATTTTGTTAAATGCCGCGGATCCCCCGTCTGTGTGCGAAAAACTTTTGCAAAAAGGAATTCTCGTTGCTCCCCTCCAGCTGTACCACATGACGGACGCAATCCGCATCACGCTCGGGCTGCCCGAGGAAAATCAATTGCTTTTAGAGGAGTTGTGCGGAATTAATTTGGGATAAAACTGAAGCGTTTTGCGTTTTCAAAACAGAGCAACAATTCCTGTTGGCTCAAAATGTTGTTTGTGAGAAGAAGATCAATTTCGTGCCGGAGATTCGTGTGTGAAAGGTACGGGTTATCGGTATTGATGGTGAAAGGAACATTCGCGTTGCTGAAGTTGCGGAGCACGATCGCAAGCTGTTCCAGACCACTCACAGCATGCGTTTGAAGATTCGAAGTGGGGCAAATCTCCAGACAAATATTCTGCTCTGATAATGTTTTCATGGTTTCGTCGCTGAAGGCGGCCTGGATGCCATGACCGATCCGGTGAGGCTTGGCAATTTCGATCATTTCCAATACATCGGAGGCAGGACTGTCCGGAGTTTCTCCAACGTGAACCGTGATTCCGAGGCCCTGTTCTCTCGCGCGGCGAAAGAGATCCGCATATTTTTCTGAATTGTTCTTGAAATCCTCCGCCTGAGTTTCGGAGCCCGCAAGGTCAATGCCGACAACGCCACGATGACGATACAGAATTGCTTTCTCAACAATGATTGCGTTTAGCTCATATGGGAATTCGCGAGCCAGGCAAAAAATCAGACCTGCTCTAGTTTGATAATCCAGAACAACGCGGTCCAGACCGCGCAAGGCGGCATGGATGATATGGTCCAGATCCTGTTCCCCGCCACGATTCCGTTTCATAGGATTGAAACGCAGCTCCAGCTGTGTGACGTTCGAGCTCCTGAACTCCTTGCTGATGATTTCGTACACGGACCGTTCGACAGCCTGTGGTGAGCTTTGAATTTTTTCAGTCCACTGAAAGTAATTCAAGTAGTCATCCAGAGAATGGATCTTACTTGGATCAATCGTGATAAACTCCACAAACTGCCAGTAGTTGGCCACAGGCAGCTTGAACCCTTGCTGGTGAGCCAGGCTCCAGAGTGTGTGTGGCGCCACCGCCCCGCCAAGATGAATGTGCAAATCGGTCAGTTCGATTCCCAGTGCATTTCTCGTTGCTGCGAGCGTTGTCATAAGTTTTTTAAACGAAGTAGCGCGGCCCTCCCGGCTGCGGGTTTTGCCGGCGGGACGCCCGCGCTACTTTGCTGCTCAGACTCTTTGCGTTAGAATTTCTCGACATGAAAGCTTTTATCTTACTACTAGTTTTGTGTACTCCGGTATTTGCTCAACGCGATCCGGTGCTCAAACAAATTGATGTGCCTCATTCTTATTACTATCGCGAGATGTATTTGCCGCAATTAACAAGCGGTCCCTCCTCAGTTTCCTGGTCTCCTGACTCGCGAAGTCTGGTTTTTGCGATGGCAGGTTCGCTTTGGATTCAGCCCATCGAGTCGAATGTGGCGCGCCAGATCACGGCCGGCCCCGGATACGATTACCAGCCGGATTGGTCACCTGACGGAAAGCAGATTGTTTTTTCCAGATACGACAAAGACGCCGTGGAATTGTGGCTTCTGGATGTTGAGGGCAGCAAGTTGCAGCAAGTCACTCAAGGTGGCGCCGTCAATGTGGATGCCCGATGGTCACCCAATGGGAAAAAAATTGCTTACGTTTCCACTGCGTACAACAAGCGATTTCACATTTTCTTTGCTGAAGTCGGGGGGGACAGCGTGTCAAAGATTCAGCAGCTCACAGAGGAAAAAAAGAGCAGCGTTGCGCGTTATTACTACAGCGGTTTTGATCACGAACTGAGCCCCACATGGTCTCCGGACAGCGATGAAATCATCTACGTTTCGAACCGTGGCAACATCTATGGAAGTGGAGGTTTCTGGCGAATGAAAGCGGAACCTGGCGCCCGCCAGCGTGAAATTCGCTATGAAGAAACCACCTGGAAGGCGCATCCGGATTGGTCTCGCGATGGGAAGCGAGTCATTTACAGTTCCTATCTTGGACGCCAGTGGCATCAGATCTGGATTATGACTTCCGAAGGAGGAGATCCTTTTCCCTTAACGTATGGGGAGTTCGATAACACCGCCGCGCGCTGGTCTCCCGATGGTAAAAAAATCGCTTTTATTTCTAACAAGAATGGAAATACATCTTTGTGGATTCAAGACGTCATCGGTGGTGCTCAAAAGGAGCTTAAGATTGCCGACCGCAAGTACAAACAAGCGATGGCAAAACTATCACTAACGGTTCTGGGACCGGATAGCAAACAGACACCGGCGCGAATTTCTATTACAGGTGAGGACCAGAGAACTTACGCTCCTTTCGATGCCTGGATTCATGGCGATGATTCGTTTGTGCGCTCCGAGCGTCCGTTTGAACCGCACTATTTTCATACAACCGGCAAGTCCGAAATCATGGTGCCCGCAGGAAAAGTGACGATTGAAGTAATGAAGGGTTTCGAACATGAATTGCTGAAGATGGAAATTGATTCTGTGCCGAAAGATAGTAACCAGCAAGCGACTGTGCGGCTAAGACGTCTGGCGTTGCCTGCCAACTGGCAGCAGTGGGTCAGCGGTGATCTGCATGTGCACATGAATTACGGTGGCTCTTACCGGAATAATTCCGAGCGATTGATGAAACAGGCAGCCGCGGAAAATCTGAAGGTCGTTTACAACCTCATTGTAAATAAGGAGCAGAGAATTCCGGACATCGATTACTACAGCACCAAGCCGGATCCGGTTTCCAATACGAACCGGCTGCTCGTTCACAGTCAGGAATTTCATACAAGCTACTGGGGACATATGGGTTTGCTGAATCTGAAGCAGAATTATCTAATTCCGGGTTACAGCACGTACGCGAACACCGGCGCGGCAAGTCCCTATCCCACAAATGAAGCGATCGCCTCACTGGCGCATGCGCAGGGTGCGCTCGTAGGATATGTGCATCCCTTCGATACGGTTCCTGATCCAGCCGACCAAAATACGCGACTGGTGCACGAGTTGCCGGCAGATGTTGCTCTGGGGAAAGTGGATTATCTGGAAATTGTTGGCTTCAATGATCCCCGGGTTACTGCGGAAGTCTGGTATCGATTGTTGAATTCAGGATTTCGCGTTGCCGCAGGGGCCGGCACTGATGCGATGGCAAACTTCGCTTCGTTGCGCGGTCCTGTGGGCACAAATCGCGTCTATGCAAAACACTCCGGGCCGCTCAAGGCCGATACCTGGAACGAAAGCGTACGCAAAGGCCATAGTTTTGTAACCAATGGACCCCTGGTCTGGTTTTCAGTCGAAGGGAAAGGACCGGGCGACGAGTTGTTTTTCGGCAAGGCGGTCGAGCTGAAATTTCAAGCAACTTTGCGATCAATCATTCCTGTGGATCATCTGGAAATCGTGAATAATGGCAAAGTCGTTCACACTCTCGAACTAAAAGGAGATCGTAGAAGCGGAGATTTCTCCGGCACACTCCCGGCGCCGGAAACGGGCTGGTATGTGTTGCGCGCATGGAACGATCAGCCAACATATCCGGTGTTCGACGTTTATCCTTATGCCACAACAAATCCTGTTTATGTCAGCATTGATGGCAAACCTTTGCGGATACAAAAGGACAGATCCTACTTTGTCGCATGGATCGACAGGATCATTGAAGCAACTCAATCCAATCAGGACTATTATTCAGAAGAGGAGAAACGGGAAGTTCTGAAAATGTTGACCGCAGCCAGGAAAAAATATGAGTGATGTCACATTGATTTTCGGCAAAGATACCTGTCCGTACACAACAGCGGCCAGGAACGACTACAAGGATTCCGGGAAACCGTTTCAATACATTAACGTGATTCAAGACCGTTCCGAATTGAAAAGGATGCTGGAATACTCAAAAGGCGTTCGTGAGGTTCCGGTGATTGTGGAAAACGGTCAGGTCACGATCGGTTACGCCGGAGGCAGCTGAGAGGTTTGATTTGCGGGCGGGTCGCCCGCACTACAATTCAGCAAATAAGATCAATGCGTCCTGTTCCTGATGGGGCTCGGCGCGCGTGACGACTCCTTCGGGCGTTGCGATTAAACTTCGGCCCTGGATATTGTGGCCAAACGTTGTTCCGACCCCGCAAGTTTTTACAACCGGGCAACCGAGCTTTCTGGCGCCTTCTACAAAAATAGAGCGATCCCGTTCGTATTTCTCTTCAATGCTTTCGCCTTTTCGGAATGGAGAAGCCGTTGGAATAAAGGTGATTTCACAGCCCAGAGCAGACAATTCCGCAAACGGTTCCTCAAACAGAACGTCGGCGCAAATCAAAACTCCAACCCGGATGCCGCGAAGTTCAAACATCTTAAACTCATTTCCTTTCAAAACTCCTGCTTCCTGTTCGCGGGCTGTGGGATAAACCTTTCGATAGAAGCCAGCCTCCTTCCCATTCTCAAACACATAGCACGTGTTGTAGTACCCTTCGCGAGTAAGTTCTGTCAGCGTCCCTCCAATCAAAACCGTAGAAAGTCTGGATGAAACGGACTGCAAATATTGTCTACGCTCTTCGAACAATGCGGCTGCCTGTTCGAGGCTTTGAACCCTCTTTGGAAGCGGATAATGTTCCGGCAGACAAACGAAATCAGGCGAGTAGGATTTAAGCCGTTGAAGTGTGTTCTCACTCAACTCTTCGTGGAGCGGCTGCTGGCACGCGGCAACTTTTATTGTCATGGCAGTTGTAGAAAAAGTTTGATCCAGCGAGCAGTCCGCCTGAGATAACTGAATTGCGCTTTTATGCCACTTTTGTCGTACGATTTCTCGTAGGATAAATAAGGAGGTTTGGCTTTCGTCACTCGAATTGCTGGTTCGATCTGCGTCCCTTCATGCCATTCGTTGAAGCTCAGGACTGCCACGAATTCAGGATCTGCTGCGATCGTGTGTTCCCACCAATCATCGTAGGTGTCCCCTTTTTTCCGTCTCCGCAAAAGAGGAGAGGACTGACCAAGATAACGATTTACGTTGAAACCCGGCGCGACGCAGGGAACGAATACCCCGCCCGCCTTTTCGACAGAGACCTGAACCCCCTTGTAGAAATGCATGACATCAATGACGGCTTCGTAAGCAAAAATTCCATCAGCGTGAGTGCGTTCTATGAGTCCGGCATCGGTCGATTGCAACAACAGGATCGAATCGTACCTGCTCGTGTGAACGGTATCGCTCAGCCTTCGAAGCTGTGAATCTGAGAAATCGGGATCATATATGAAAAAGAGACCTCTTTCCGCGGAATTGGGGCCGAAGGTGGTTGGGCGGGCAATTCTCAAAAAAGCCGGGTGATTTCCAAAAGTATCCGTCAGATATTCGATGTCATCACAAATCCTTCTGGTTGTGCGTCCCGGATACGGTTCAATCAGGAATGCGACTTTCAGATTGTAATTCGCGGCAGCATTCAGAAGCAGCTCAGCCATTTCATTTGTGGGATCCTTTTTACCCCACCAGGAAAAAATCAAAGCATGGACGTTCGTTTGCGCGATCCATTTCATGTGCAGATCCAGCACCGCCGGGTCGCGACTGCTGTAGGCGCCGAGCTTCGGATAAAACGAGGATGCGATATCCCAGGGAGGTTGATGCTGATTTTCCTGCCAGTGAAACCATTGGAGATCGTAAGCTGGATTTCCATACCAGCCGTAGTAATAAATGAAGGCCATTCGTTCCTTCGCGAATGCCGGAGAAAAAATGAGCAAAAGCGCGAGTACGGAAAGGATTCTGCTTAACATATGTATTGATATTACGATAAACTAAAGCGAATAGAGGTTTGTAAACGAAGTAGCGCGGGCCTCTGGCCGGCGGTTCACAGGCGGGACGCCCGCGCTACTTTGCTTACATAACACAAAGTATATGGAAGACACTTCGGGGAGTCCTGACCAGAATTCCATAGAAATCAATAACGAACTGATCTCGCTGGATGATTTCTGTGATCTGGGCGGCAAGCTCTTAGAACAGGATATGTATGAAGAGGCTGTTTCTCTATACGAAACGGCTACAAAGTTATTTCCGGATAGTCTTGCGATCAAATTGAATCTCGGACGTGCTCAGGACCTTCAACGGAAGAAGGAGCTTCGCGACCACAAGGATTTTCAGGCAAACATTGAGAAGCTGAAAGCGGAAGATGATTTGCTTGCGCAACGTTATCTGAGCCTTGCTACTCTCTATTATTCGCGCGGGAAAATTGTGAATGCGATCGAGCTGCTCGAACTCTCCAAATTCAAGAACGAGAATGTCTCCAGGACGCGATATTTGCTAGGGAAAATCTACTCGGAACAGGGGGATACCGGAAAAGCGCTGGAAGAATTTCTAAAGGCCAGAGAACTGGATCCTTTCTATGAGGATATTCACAAGAATCTGGGTGGCCTTTACTACGAAAGACAGGAATATGACCAGGCGATGGAAGCTTTTGTTGATGCTTACATCCTTTCGGGTGGAGAGGATATTGCCAAGACCGGATACTACCAGAGACAGATTCGAATGTTGCTGAGTCATGTGAAGGCCGAAGATAAAAAGGAATTCTACAACCGGAGATTTCAGGAAAGAAAGAACCACTTTTTGCAGCTGGCGAATTCCTTCACCGCCCATAAGGAAGTCACACTGGACACCCTTGGCCCTTCGATGGAACCGATCCTCTTGAAATTCAGGGATATGGAAAAAGCAACCCAGACTTCTTTCAATCTTGTTGTGGAGCTGAAGAAATTTCCGATTCTTCAAGGATTGAGCGATGAGGAATTGTTGCGGGTCGCCCGGATTACAACGGAACGATCAATTCCGGCGAACGAAGTTGTGTTTCAGGAAGACGATCTGACGGAAGCGATTTATTTTATCCATGATGGATCCGTCCGGATCATGAAACCAACTCCTTTCGGGGAGCAGCTTCTTGCCTCAATGAAGAGCGGGGAATTTTTCGGTGAAATGGATTTTATCGATTCCCTCCGCTGCTCTGCGACCGCAGTTGCCAACGAAGATTGCCTTTTGCTTTCTATGTCAAAGCTTAAGCTTGAAGATATCTTCATTTCGCAAAAACATATTGCTGTTCAGTTCTACTGGCACTTCTGGAAAACACTCGCCCAAAGAATTCGCCAGACGACTGATTTATTGAAATCCTTTTTTGTGGAAGCAGGTACTGAGGTCCAGCGTGAGATGCCGGAGGGCCGTACCGGCGAAGCAACAAGAGTTGATATTGAGAAGAAAATTGCTCTGCTGAAAGAGAAAGGGTTGTCCTCCAAAGAACTGCGGCTCATTGCGACATTCAGCAATGAAGTATTTTTCCAGGCAGGACACAACATCTTTCTGGAAGGGCAGAAAGGGGACCGTCTTTACATTATTTTGGAAGGACAGGTCCTGATCAGCAAGTACATTCCGGGCGTGGGGGAGGAAGGGCTTGCAATTTTGGAGAAAGGAGATTTTTTTGGAGAGATGGCGTTGATCGACAATGCGCCTCGATCAGCCGACGCCAGAGCGCACACGGATGTGACTCTTTTGCCGATCGAGAATCAACTCTTAACCGATATGCTTTCACGGGATGTGGAGAGCGGCTATCAGTTCCTCTATATTCTTTGCAAGATTCTATCCCGCCGGTTGCGAGAGATTAATATGAAGATCTATCAGTGGCGCATTATGTCTGGCGGATTTTCGTAGGTTCTATCTGGCGGGCACGGAGGCCCGCCTTAGACAGATCATTACTTAAATGAGGAAACAGCTTCTTGAGTTGTTTCGTAGGTGTCGAAAATCGTCATCAGCTGAGTAATCTGAAGCAGATCCTTAATCTTCTTTGTCAAACAAGAAAGCTTAAGTTCACCCCCCCGATTCTTGACCGATGTATAAACGCTCACCAACTCGCCGACCCCCGCAGAATCCATATACGATATGCCGCCAAGATCGAGAACCAGCTGTTTCTTCTCTTCCCCAAGGAGACGCGTAATCTCTTCCCGCAACAGAACGTCTCCTTCCCCAATCGTGATTTTTCCTTTAGGCTCAATGACAACGACAAACCCTTCTTCGTGACGACCAATTTTCATGGGAACCACCTCTTCTTTTAAGTGACTTATTTTAATGCAGTATCCTTTCGACTTCAAGAACGCCTTCGACGGAGCGTATGGAGGATAGAACCCGGTCCAGATGCTTCGTATCGACGATTTCCAGGATCAGTTCAATCTGCCCATGCTTGTCTGGAAAAGTCTGGGCTTGCACGGTTCGAATATTCGTTTTCGAATTCACAATGGCTGTGGAAATTTCTGCAAGCATACCCGGTTTATCTTCCGTCCAGATAGAGACTTTAACCTGTTGAGGAGTTTCCTCTTTTCCACTCCATTCCACTTCGATTCTTCTTTCCGGATTAAACAGTAGTTTTTCAAGATTGGGGCATTTGTTGGAATGCACGGAGATTCCTTTGCCGCGCGTGATGTAACCGATGATCGGTTCTCCGCGAATTGGATTGCAACATTTGGCGAGATAAACAAGCAGATCGTGCGCGCCGTGCACTTTCACGGCTTCATCTGTTCCGATTCTGAGAGCTTTCTTGAGAGCTGCGGTTATCTTCGATTCTTCCTCGGGTGGTTCAGGCGGCGGAGCAACAACAGTTCCTTCCGGAGTAACAGGCTGAGGAATCAAACGATCTACAATCTGTTTTGCGGAGACTTTTCCGTAACCGAGCGAACTGTAGAGATCTTCGATTTTCGTGCAACCATAATCGGGAAGCAGGGAGACGAGCTGATCTTCCTTCAACACCTTTCTCACGTTCAGTTTGTGCTTTCGAATCTGTTTTTCCAGCAATTTCTTGCCCAGTTCGATGGCTTTGATTCGCTCATTTGCATTCAACCATTGTTTGATCTTGTTGCGCGCGCGTGATGTTTGAACAATGGCAAGCCAATCGCGGCTCGGATTGTGATTCGGCTGCGTAAGAATCTCAACAATGTCTCCATTTTTTAGCTTGTACCGTAGCGTCACAAGTTTTCCATTCACTCTTGCTCCGATGCATTGATGGCCGACATCAGTGTGAATCGAATAAGCGAAATCAAGAGGTGTGGCGCCGCGCGGAAATTCTTTGATATCGCCTTTGGGTGTGAACGCATAGACCTCTTCCGGATACAGCTCCACACGCACGGCGTTCATGAAGTCACGGTTGTCGCTCACTTCACGATGCCATTCCACGAGATGACGTAACCACCTGAGGGCTTCTTCGTCCTTTCCACCAACCACTTTTCCTTCTTTGTATTTCCAGTGCGCGGCGATCCCTTCTTCCGCGATGCGGTGCATTTCCTGAGTCCTGATCTGAACTTCAAACTGAAAGCCTCTTTCCGAAACTACGCTTGTGTGAAGGGATTGATAAAGATTCGGTTTTGGCAGTGAAATAAAGTCTTTGAACCTGCCCGGAATCGGCCGCCAGAGCTGATGAATGATTCCAAGAATTCCATAACAATTCTTGATGTTGTCAGTGATGATGCGGAACGCAACAAAATCGTAGACCTTATCCATGTCCACGCGCTGCCTTCGCATTTTGTCATGGATGCTGAAAGTGCCTTTGATTCTGTAATGAATGTCCGCAGTGAATCCGTTTTCGCGTAATTTCTTCTTCAGGGTGTTTTGCGTTTCTTCGATAAACGTTTCGACCTGTTTTTTCTTTTGTTCAACGCGGGTTTCAACGTTGCTGTAGCTTTCAGGATCCAGATGCATCAAGGAAAGATCTTGCAGCTCGCTTCGTATTTTCGACATGCCGAGACGATGGGCGATGGGAGCATAGATTTCCATGGTTTCTCTGGCGATGCTGCTCCGCTTTTCCGGTGGAAGGAATTGCAGTGTGCGCATGTTATGGAGCCGGTCTGCAAGCTTTACAAGAATGACGCGCAGGTCGTCGACCATTGCGAGGATCATCTTGCGAAAACTCTCCGCCTGCTGTTCCTCTTTCGATCGGAAGGAGGCTTTGCTGATTTTTGTTACGCCGTCGACCACATGGGCTATCTCTTTGCCAAAGTATTTTTCTATTTGCTCTACGGTGGTGGCGCTGTCTTCCACCACATCGTGTAGCAAACCGATGACGATGGAAGTCGTATCGAGCTTCATGTCACACAGGATGGAAGCCACTTCCAGTGGATGGATCAGGTATGGTTCTCCGGACTGCCGTAATTGAGCTTTGTGCACCATGGCTGAAAACACATAAGCCTGACGAATCAGATCAGTATCCGGGTTCTTTTGATACTTCTCGACCTTTTCGACAATATCTTCGATACGAATCATTCCGACTCTTAAACAGATTCTAGGTAACGGCTAATTTCCCGTCAACAAAGAAATTTATTATCCAAATAGCGCGGACGTCTCGTCTGCGTCAGCTCGCAGGCTCGCAGGCGGGACGCCCGCGCTACTTTGTTTATAAAGCTATAATACTCATATATGGGACCTATCGGTATTCAGGAACTTGTCTTGATTCTGGTAATTGCGTTATTGGTCTTTGGCCCCAAAAAACTGCCCGAATTAGGACGCTCCATCGGTAAAACTCTTGCAGAATTCCGGCGCGCTTCCAACGAGATCAAGCACAACATCGAGAAAGAAATGGAAGAGCCGGAATCGAAATAGCGGTTATCATTTTCAAGAAAACCATCGCAACATGACCACTCTTCAGGAAGCTGAAACGCAAGAAGGGCAGATGACCCTCTGGGAACATCTGGAGGAATTGCGGCGCAGGTTGATCATCTGCGTTGTCGCGCTTTTCGCGGGATTCATTGTCTGCTGGTTTTACCGTGAGGCGATCTTTCAAGTTGTGCAGGCCCCCTTTCTAAAGTTTGTCGCGAAAGGGGACAAACTCTCATTCATTTCACTCACCGAGCCCTTCTTTGTTTATATGAAGGTGTCTGCTCTAGCGGCGTTGATTTTTACTTCTCCCATACTCATTAGCCAGCTCTGGCTTTTCATCGCTCCGGGCTTATACAGGAAGGAAAGAACGTACGCGATTCCGTTCATTTTCTTTTCGACGATTTTCTTTCTGGCTGGTTGCGTTTTCTGCTACTACTATGTGTTTCCGTTTGCGTGCCGGTATTTCCTGGAAGTTGGAAGCCAGTTTAAACAGGATGTTCGCGTGAATGACTACTTTTCCTTATTCAGTAAACTCACACTGGCAATCGGGTTAATTTTTGAAATTCCGATTCTTGCGTTTTTTCTTGCCAAATTTGGAATCATCAATCATCACTTTTTGTTGAATAAGTTTAAGTACGCTATTCTCATATGTTTTGTTATTTCAGCCATCATAACTCCCACTCCGGATGTGGTCACGCAAACCTTTCTGGCCGTTCCGATGTTGCTTCTTTATCTGTTGAGCATTCTGATCGCGTGGATCTTCGGCAGAAAGTACGATTGAGCGAATGGAAAAGCCCGTATTTTACCTCAGAGGTCGCAGAGAGCGCAGAGAGAATAAGAATTTGGTTGTTTTTCTCTGCGTTCTCTGCGTTCTCTGCGGTGAATTGAACGCGCAGGAGACGGAGATTCTTGAGACGAACAAAATTACGATCACTTCTCTACTGCCGTCGGGCGCGGTCCTGAAAACAGGTTTCGGTTTTCTTTACGATGAAAACACCATCGTTTGCAGCTATTCCGATGTGAAAGGCGCATCAAAGGTTCAAGTGCAGTGGGATGGAACGAGCACGTACACGAACCGTTTGTTGTCTTTCAACGAATCGATGGACATTGCCGTTCTTGCGGCGGAGGAAGAGATCCCGGTGATTACTCCCATCATCAGTTCGAACACTCTTGCGATCGGCGATAAAGTTTCGTACTGGACAGAAAAAAATGGGCGGTGGGAGCTAACGCAGGCTGCGGTGCATGAAATCCTGGATACAGGCAAAGGTTATGACCTCATTTTGATTGAATCCAGCCTTTATTCTTCCCGCTCCACCCCTCTGTATGATTCCGCCGGCAAGATCATCGGATGGGTTCAAGGCAAGAGGGCGATTCCGATGGAAACGATTGCTTCATTTGCTGAAAAAAGAAACGAAAGCGTAACGATGGCAGATGTCAACCGGATCGAACCTCAGTGGAAATTCGAAAAACCCGCATCCCCGGGTCCGGCCCGCTTTCTCAAGCTTTTGGAAATGAAAATGGTTAGTGGTCCGAGCGCTTTTCCCTTTAAGTTGGATTTGCCAAAACACTGGGTTTCAAAAATCTATGAACGTTCCGATAAATTTCATCTTCTGTCAGCTGAGTCAGGTATTGTGATTGAGATTCGTGCGACCTCTTCCTGGAGTGATGACGTGATCGAGGCGATTGAAAAATCAGAAACTATGATTTTTGCGGATTTTTTAAGGTCTGAGCTGATTCCTTATTCGGTCGATTATCTTACCGGCTTTCGCGCTTACTATGAAGACTCCGATCCGTTAAATCCTTACGCGATGCACGCGTTTTATACGAGCTCCGGCCGGAATTTTTACATCCTGTCGGTTTCGTATCCAAAAGGAATGGAGGAAGAGATCCGGCCGTTTGTGGACCAGGTCTTCTCTTCCTTCCGAATTTAGAGTTCACTAGACGTCTTGGCGCCTTGGCGGTTGTATTTAAGGCAGATTTTCTCCCATGAACCTTTCCAGTTGCGCAAGGTTCTTTTCGTAATCCACAGTCGCCAACAATTCCTGAGATTGAGCTAACGCCAGATCATCCTGAAAATCCAGCACGATGTAATTTGTGCTTAAACCAACCGCCAGCTTCTTTCTTTCCGCATCCAGCTTCTTTTCCTGCAGAATGCGCGAGGCACGGGCTGCGTCCAGACGTTTTAAGTCGCTCTCAAGATTTCGGATGGATGTGCGAATATTGAAAATCAAGTTCTGCCGTGCGGTTTCAAGTGTTTTTGCCGTTTGCTTTTCCGTAAGGTCGGCGCGAACAAAATCAGCTTCGGCAGCGTGATTTCCGACCGGCAAACCAACGATGAAACCGATTGACCACGTTTTGTTGTCAAACAGACTAGAGAGTGCATCCGAATAGCCTCCCGGTATGACTCCTATTACATTCGGAGGAAAAGAGTCGTCCTGGATTAGAACATCGCCACCCAGCCCTGTTAATCCCGCGCTTGCCTGGAAATCTAGCTGTGGTTTCAACGCATCCGAAGCCAAACGCTTACTTAATCGATCGCTCGAAAGATCCATTTCAAGCGCTTTCAAATCAGGATTATTTGCAAGAGCCTTTTTGATCGCTTCTTCCGATGTAATTGCAACCGGTCGAACCATCGGTTCGTCCGAAGGCACAAATTTCATATCCCATCGATCCGACTGTTTTTCCGTAGTTACAAGATTTCGAAGACGATCTTCCGTATTACCGATCAAATTTTCTGTTGTGATGATTTCCTGCTTACGCGCCGCAACTTCAGCTTCCGCAACAACGATTTCGAGGGGCGCCATTGTTCCCACTTCTACCTGCTTCTTGTTGTTCTCATAGAGAGCAGTAGCAGAAGCAAGAGACTGCGTGCGCACATCCATCTGCCCTCGGAAGAAAACCAGATCCCAGTAAGCCTGTTCTACCTGTAATGCAATATCCAGGACCCGCTGACGAAGCCTGTGATCCGAAGCAAGCCGGTTTGCCTCCGCAATCCGGATCGGGGCTTTCGTTACTTCAGTGCCAAACCCGCGGAGTAATGGTTGCGTCAAATTTGCAAACAAGCTGGAATCAAAACTCGGATTAAGATTGGTAAACCGTTGTGTTGTGTCCAGCCGCGAATTGTTAAATACGACGTTGTATCGTGTTCCCGTCTGTAGTTGGTGATCCCAGCTGAAGTTATAAGTGAATTGCTCGTTAGTCGTTGCCTCTTCACCGACAAGCGATGACCCGGACGGTGTCGTTGAGTCTCTAGTATCGAGTGTTGCGGCGAATAACGGTTCAAACTTTGCTTTTTCAAACGAGACGCGCGTATCGAAAATTTCCGGGTTATAGCTTTCAACGGCAATGTCGAGATTGTTCTTCAATGCCAGGTCGATGACTTGCTTCAAGGAAACCGGGGTTTCCTCCTGAGCAGATAAAATCCCGCTGAAAAAGACCAACAGACAAAAAATAACGAGCGATTTCATAGAGCACTCCTGATTTGATTTATGTCTTTTAGGAATACGTAATGGTTGGGTTTCTGTTCCAAACCGTCAATTCTACTGCATTTGATTTGTAGTTGTATTCGATTTCCCATTTCCGGTCACTTCTCGGCCTTTTAGAGGTCGAATTCAGACTTGTCGCAAATGTTGTGCCACGAAACCGCGTTATAATTGGCGGCATGGAAAAGAACTCCAGGCCGCCGGAAGATGCCTTTGAGCGGGAGTTGACCACCGATTTAAAGGATGTCACGCCGGACAAACCCAGGGGGATGCCCCT
>JAKEFK010000322.1 GCA_022616075.1 bacterium | reverse complement strand
CGTTGAGCTTATGCTGCAGAATCACCTGTCCGGTGTCGGCATGTCAGACAGTTTCTGGCCGGGGGTGGGATTCGGATTTGGTTTCGCAGTCTTATATGATGCCGGCAAGTATGGTGAAATCGGTTCTCCAGGAACGATCTGGTGGGCGGGCTCAACCAATGTTCACTACTGGATCGATCCGCGCGAAGAACTGGTCGGTGTTCTCATGGTTCAGGTCAGACCGTTTCCGTATCTAAACATAATGGATCTTGTTCGAAGTATGAGCTTACATGCCTTGAATTAGCCCGGCTAGCCGAGGTTCGTTGATCACATGCTCTCTTTGAATCGCTTCGATTGTCTCAGTTGGGACCCTGCCCGTTTTGCAAGAAAGCTGTGGGCAGCCATACAGTATCTGCAAAGGTTCTTGTGCTGATGGCATGAAGAATGACTTGCTGCAGTGCAGGAATAAAAAGCTGTGCTCAAACAATTGTGACAGCTGTTTAACGCTCTTAGAGCTAATGGTGATTCGCCAACAATGGAGCAATTGTGAGTGAAATTTGTGCGATAATGGCAGTTCACATAGAGCTTTGGGGTCATCAAATTTATGCAGTTCGGACGCCTCTTGAACAAAGAAACTTCCCATCAAACGTTCTGTGTCCTGATGATCCTTATGTCAACCATGTTCCTCTCTGCGCCGCAGGAAGATCCGATGGCCCACGGAATTGTCGCGCCCCCTGACACTCCCAGGCAAGAAATAACAGAGATTCTTTTTGGCAAACAGGTATCCGATCCATATCGCTGGCTTGAAGACCTGGATGACGAAAAAACCGTCGAATGGGCCCGGAAGCAGGATGCCTTTGCGCGTCAATTCTTAAACTCGAAGGCAGAGTTGTTAAACAAGATCAAGGAACGGGTTGCCGTGGATGGCAATGCCCCGGATATGGGTGTGCCTCTGAAGCGTGGAAACTCTCTTTTTTATATGTTCGTCAGCCGAGAATATGAAAACCCTGTACTGATGCATAGAAATCTCAACGGTGGTTCTGCCAAGGTTGTAATCGATCCGGGAAAGGATTTTGTGGTTGCAGATTTCCGACCAGATGCAAAAGCCCAGACTCTCGCATATGCACTGGAGAACAAGGATTCCGGCGAAAAAAACTGGTACTTCCTGGACATGAAGGCAGGAACCCTTTTGTCGGCGAAGTTGACCGGAGGAGGTATACACGGAAACCCCTGGTGGCCCGATGGGAAGAGGTTCGTTTACTTCATTCCCCCATCCGGCGAAGAAGGAAAACCGGGCCAAATCAGGCTTCTAAATATTCAGGGGAATGAAGGGAACGAGCTTCTTTTTGAAAGTGAAAACCCAGCAGCCAGGATTCGACCGGATGTGACTGAAGATGGAAAATACCTTGCCATTTCCATCTGGGAAAAAACAAATGTGAACCGGGTGTTTGTAAAACCGTTGCCCCACCCCGATCATTCACTTGTTGAGCTTTTTGCGGGCAGAGATGGGCAACATACATTCCTGGGAAGCATTGGGGCCACGCTCTTTTTCTTGACGACGCATGGAAGCCCGAAAGGAAAAGTGGTGGCGATAACCCTAACGAGGGATTTATCCACGTCAGAGTCAACAATCGTAGAGGAAAGCGAAAACA
Source organism: bacterium (assembly GCA_022616075.1). NCBI lineage: Bacteria > bacterium. Next base: position 2,241 of record JAKEFK010000322.1, on the reverse strand, counting down.
CACTGACCGAAGCATACTTTTTCAATGGGCGTCTTCTTGCGGTGTATCTTGAAAATGGTTTTGCTGTGCTGAAAATCTTCAATATCGACAAAAGCCACGTTGCAACTCTTCATCCACCCAAGGGTCTGCTGTGGAATGATTACCCTGTGAATTGGCCTGCCTTCAGCGGAGGGCCTGATTCTAAAGCCTACTTCAGAAGCCTCGCGTTGATGGATGCCGGTGTTTACGAAATTGACATGAGGAAGGGTGAATTACATCAAATCTTCGAAAGGGGCCATCAGAATCAAAATACAAAATATTTGATTCGGCAAGTATTCTTTTCATCTCAAGGTGGAACAAAAGTGCCGATGACAATTCTTCACAAAGCGGATTTGAAGCTCGAGAAAAAACATCCTGTTCTGATCAATGTGTATGGCGCCTACGGATTCACGTTTATTCCTTTCTTCAACCCTATGTATCGCGTTTTCGTAGAAGCGGGCGGAATTTATGCAGTTCCGAATATCCGTGGCGGAGGAATTTACGGTCAGGATTGGTACGAAGCAGGACGGGCACAGAACAAAATGAATTCCGTGCAGGACACGATTTTTGCTGCGAAATGGTTTCTGGATAACGGTTACGCGGTTCCAAAAAGGCTGGCAGTAACCGGGAACAGCGCGGGAACCATTCCGTCAGCAGTGGCTGCGATTACCAATCCGGAGTTGTTTGGAGCAGTGCTTTTGGAAGTGCCGCTTTCCGATATGATCCGCTATCGTCTGTGGACAGGCTCATGGAATTCGGAATTTGCGTCCCCGGAATCTCTGGAAGGATTCGAAGCGGCCAGGAAAGTCTCTCCTTACCATCTGCTTGAAGAGAGAAAGTCCTTACCTCCTGTAATGATCACTGCAGGCGACCAGGATGAGACCGCTCGCGTATCCCACGCATATAAGCTGGCCGCGGCGCTTCAACATGCTCAGACAGGTGAATTCATACCGCTCTTGCATATCGACTGGGGAACCGGACACGGATCAAACAAAACCAAAGCTCAAAGGATCAATACCTGGACGTATGAATTGGCTTTCTTGTTCCATGTTTTGGGCATGAACTCTGATGAACGGTAACCTGTATATTACTCTCAGATCCATTTGAGGAATCTATCTCGGATTTTTAAAAAAAGTCAGGCGGAGGGAAAAGGAATTTTGAAAAATCCAGTGGTCCGACGGATCGATCGCTGTTGTTCTTAGCGTTGTCTGTTTTTCTTTTCTTCAAAAGCAACAGATGCAATGGGAGCCCTATTCTGGGGAATAACTTTGCGGTAACCGATGGACAGAGTGTGGTTGCGACGCGCTACATAAGCGATTCAACGCTGGAACCGGATACGGGTTAAAGACAATCGCAGTCCTTCCTTTCGCAGATATGAGTCCCTAGCGTGATCAAGAGTATTTGAGTGACGGTATCGCAGAAGAGATTATGTTTCAGTTGCCCCGCGTTAAGGGTGTGCGCCTTGCGGCACAGACTTCCGTGCTTGCATTCAAAGGTGCTCATCAGACATCCGGGAGATCGGTAAAAAACTGGGGGTAGAATCCATTCTGGAAGGGAGCGTGAGTAAGTACCAAGAATAAGTTGCGAGTCAGGGCACAATTGATTGATGTTCCCAGTGGCCTTCACATTTGCTCTGACACTTATGAAAGTGAACTTGAGGATGTATTCAAAGTTATTCCAAATTACCCAATCGGTCATCAGGCGTTGCCTAATGGAAGATTTGCTGAAGCGATCAGTCATTTAGAAATCGCACGGCAATTGGATCCGCTCGCTTTATGGGTAAATGCGCAATTAGGATACGCGCTGTTTGTAGACCGGCAGTATGAGGAAGCCGTTGCACAGTTGCAAAAAACGCTGGAGCTAAACGATCATTTTTATTTGGCTCACATGTTTCTTGGCATTGTATATTCTTAGCAGTCCAGAATGACGGACGCACTTACTTCGATGCAAAAAGCGATTTCGGAGGCGGGAGAGGCGGCACGAGTTCTGGGATGGCTTGCCTCTTGCCCGAAACCAGTTTCCCGCAGGAGGATCGTGGTTAAAAGATCATCTGGAAAAAAGTGGCAGTGATGGGAGTCTGTCCAACGAACAAGTAAACGAATTGATGTCCGTTTTGCGGATTGTTACGAATGATCAGTCACGCTTACTGTATACAATTCCAAGACCGGTTCGCTTTGGTGCCCATACTTTTTATACAAATTTCTGTATCAACTGCCATACGAT